>JBDTSU010000010.1:0-25551 GCA_039930965.1 Betaproteobacteria bacterium | reverse complement strand
CGCTCGCCGCACCCGCCGCCACCGGCGTGAAGGTAAATGCCATGGAGCAGGTGCCGGCCGGCGCCAGACCGGTACAGGCGTTTCCGGATAGCGCAAATGGTCCACTGATCGTCGGGCTGAGGATGCTCATCACTGCGGTGCCGCTGTTAGTGATGGTCAGTGTCTGTGCCGTGCTGGTGCTGGCGATGGACTGGGAGGCAAAGGTGAAGCTCGACGCGCTCGGGCTGAAAATTGGCGCAGATGCGGCGCCAATGGTCACCGAAGCATTCTGGAATGCCACCGGTGACGCACCATTGGTGGCCTGAACGCTGAAGGCATACACGCCCGCCGCGGTGGGCGTACCTGAAAGTACACCTGTCAGGGGATTCAATGCGAGCCCCGGTGGCAAGGCGCCAAACAACACGCTCCAGTTGTATGGCGCAGTGCCAACGGCCGAATACGAATGGCTGTAGGCAACTGCCACTGAACCACCGCCGGGCGCGGGACTGGTGATGGTCACCGGCATCAACGAGACTGCCGCGGGCACGATGAACTGTCCGAGCGGCAAGGGGCCGGCGCCGACCGCCACCGTGGCGACGACCGTGTTGCTAGAGGTATCGATGACCGACACGTTGTTGCTGGACATATTCGCCACATAGGCGAATGTGCCGGCGGGGTTGAAGGCAACGCCGCGTGGGCTCGCTCCCACGGCGATATTGGTGGTCACCGTATTGGTCGCCGTGTCGATCACGGAAACGTTGGCGTTGTTGGCGAGAAATACACGTGTGCCGGCCGCATTGATGGCGACGGTATAGGGCGTGAATCCGGTCACCACGGTGGCGACCACGATGTTACTGGCAGTATCGATCACGGACACATTGCCACTGTTCTGGTTCGCCACATAGGCGAACGTACCGGCCGGGTTGATGGCAACACCAAATGGGCCGGTTCCCACCGGCACGGTGGCGATCACCGCATTGCTGCCGGTATCGATTACAGAGACGTTGTTGCTCGACGCGTTCGCCACATACGCCAGGGTACCGGCCGGGTTGATGGCGACGCCGATCGGACTGCCACCCACGGGAATGGTCGTGAGCACGGAATTGCTGGCGCCATCGATCACGTAGACGGCGTTACTGACGGCGACTGCCGCATAGACGCGATTGCCGCCGGGCGTGACCGCGAGGCCGAGCGGATTAATCCCCACCGGGACCGTGGCGACCACGGTGTTGGAGGCGGCATCGATCACTGACACGCTGCTGGCGTTCTGGTTCGACACATAGACGCGACTGCCGGCCGGGTTGACCGCGACACCATAGGGGTTGACGCCCACCGGAATCGTTGCGACGACCGAATTGGTCGGCGTGTCGATCACCGAGACGGTGTTGTCGGTGCGATTGGCTATGTACGCGTACGGCCCGGTCGCGGAGACGCCATTACCGGCGAGGGAACTGGTCGCACTGAGATTTGAGGTTACCACCTGAAACGGTGCAATCAGCGTGTAGTTGAACGAGGACTGTATGGTCGGCGAAAAAACCACGCTAACCGTGCAACTGCTCAACGCCGGCACCAACAGACCGCTGGTGCAGGGTGTTGCACCTGACGGGGTAATCGCGAACTGTCCCGGCGGACTGGCGGTAATCGCGCCGGTCAGTGTCACGGCGCCGGCCGATGCGTTCGTGAAGGTTACCGTTTGCGGCGCAGAGTTTGTGCCCGTGATGACATTGCCGAAGTTGAGGTTGGGTCCAACGGAAACCGCGGGCGCGACGCCGTTGCCGGTGAGGTTGCTGCTGACGTTGAGGTTTGATGTGACGACCAGGAACGACGCGTTCAGCCCGAAATTGAAACTGCTGATGGCGGCCGGCGCGAATGTCACATTCACCGTGCAACTGCCCAGGGAGGGCACCACCAGGCCGTTGGTGCACGGTGTCGCGCCCGCCGGCGTGACGTTGAACTGACCTGCGGGGCTGACGCTCAGCGCACTCGTTAGCGTGATGCTCACCGGCGACGTGTTCGTCAGGGTCACGACTTGCGGCACGGAAGTCGTACCTTCTTCCTGATTGCCAAAGGCAAGATTGGGGCTCAGCGTGATGGCGGGCGCTATGCCGTTGCCGGTGAGCGCCACATTGTGCGGGCTGCCACTGGCATTGCTGGTGAAGCTCACCGAGTGATTGAACGAACTGATCGAGGTCGGCCTGAACACCATGTTGATGGTGCAACTCTGCCCCGGTATCAATGTCTGCGGAGCCCCGGTCTGTGCGGCGCCCGACGCGAGCGAACCGAAATTGCAGTAGTGCGCGGCGTTGGGCGGCAGGCCGGCGGTGGTGTCGAAAAACATGCCGACCGGTGATACCTGAATCGCGCTGATATCGAGATTGGCGGTGCCGGTATTCTGGATGGTGATCGCCTGCACCGCGCTGGTCGCGCCCTCAACCGTGTTGGGGAACGCGCCCGAGCCGGTAATGGTCACGGCCGGCGCCGGCGCCGGCGCGACGTTTAGCGTCACGCCCTGGGTTGCGTCGGGCGGCGTGCCGTTACTGACCAAGACCGTGAAGGAACTCGATCCCGCTGCAGTCGGCGTGCCCGATAGCACGCCCGGAGCGCTCAGCGCCAGGCCCGCCGGTAATGTGCCCGTGGCAACAGACCAGGTTAGTGTCGGCGTGCCAGACGCCGTGAAGGTAAAGCTGTACGGAACGCCCACCGTTGCGGCCGGCGGCGCGCCACTGGTGATGATCGGCGCCACCGCGATTCCATTGCCGTTGCCGCCGAGTGAAGCGCTATAAGGCGGATTCGCGCCAAGACCCGCCAGGAATCCGATGATGGTGGTGCCGTTGGTGGATCCCACCGCGGCCGGCACCAGGGTAAAGGTGACGCCGCACGAGGTTCCCGGCGCAAGCGTCAGGCTGACGGCGCAGGGCGTGGCGCCACTGCCGACGGCGGAGAAACCGAGCCCGGTGGTACTGAAACTGGTGATCGTATAGGTGCTCGGAAACGCCGTCGTATTCGAATCGTTGGTGAAGGTAAAGTTCTGCGTCACGGTATTGCCGACCGGCACGTTGCCAAACGCCACGCTCGGTGGCGCCACCGAAAACGGCGGCGTAAAACCGTTGCCGTTGGTACTCTGCGTGGCGCTATACGTCGGGCCGGCACCGAACGGCTGGAATCCAACCGTGGTGGTGCCATTGGTACTGCCGGTACCCGTCGGGGTGAAGGTGACCGTGAATTCGCAGCTTGACCCGCCATTGACCACCGCACCGACGGTACACGGGCTTGCGCCGGTGGGAGCCACCGTGAATCCCAAACCGGCTATCGACAGCGATGTGATCGTGTACGGGACCGCCGACGGATTGTTGAACGTCGAAATCTGGTTGACGCCCAGGCTGACCGGCGCATTGCCGAACAGGATCGACGGTGGCGTGATGGATGCATTCGGGGCGAGTCCGGTGCCGGTGAGCGAAATCGTCGTCGGGCTCGTTGGTGCATTGGAATTGATGGTGATGCTGGCCGGCAGTGCGCCGGTCAGGTTCGGCGCAAACACCAGGTTCAGCGTGCAGCTGCCGGCCGGCGGAATATTGATGGGACTGCCGGCCAGGGGCGCCCCGGTCGCGGCCGAACCGAATCCGCACCAATGCAACATGTTCGGCGCCGGGCCGCCGGTCGTATCCGGATAGAGTCCCGGCCCGGTATGGGTGATGCCGTTTAGCGACAAGGTCGCCGTGCCGGTATTGGTGATGGTGATCGCCTGGACCCCGCTGGAATTGCCTACGGCCGTGTTGGGAAATGCCGTGGTCCCCGCAATTGAAATTGCCGGTACGCCCGGCGTCACGTTCACGGTTCCCGAAGAGGGCCCGGGACCCACCGCGTTGGCCGCCGCCACCGAGCAGGTGTAGGTGATCCCATTGCCGAGCCCGGTAACGGTAATCGGCGATCCCGTGCCGCTGCCGACAACCGGGCCCGGGGTGCATGTCGCCGTATAGCCGGTGATCGGACTTCCGCCGTCGGACGCCGGAGCCGCAAACGAGATGGTCGCCTGGCCGTTGCCGGGGGTGGCGGCGCCGATGATTGGCGCGCCGGGGACACTGGCCGGTCCACCAATGAATAATCCGAAAGCCCTCGGTGACGACCCTACAGGCACCGTCGCAATCACGGTGTTGCTGCCGGTGTCGATGACCGATACATCATTACTGGCGTTGTTTACAGCAAGGACGCGGGATCCATCAGCGGTCACCGCAATGCCTTGAGGGCTGAGGCCGACGTTGATCGTGGCGGTGACGGTGTTGGTGCCTGTGTTGATCACCCGCACCGTGTTGGCCCCGGAATCGGATTGGTAGACCTTGCTGCCGTCCGGCGATACCGCTACGCCATATGGCGTGTTTCCGCCGGTGACCGTGCCGACGACAGTGTTGGAGGCAGTATCGATGATACGAACATCGCCGGTATTTGTGTGCGTAACATAGACACGCGTCCCGGCCGGATTGACGGCAATACCAAACGGATTTGTTCCCACGCCCACCGTTGTCAATATGGTATTGGTTGCGGTGCTAATGACCGTTACGGTATTGCCCGGGCTATGCGTCACATAAGCTCGCGCACCGTCTGGCGTGATGGCGACGCCCGTGGGATTGGCCGCAACAGTGATCGTCGTGACGATCGTATTGCCAATCGTATCCAGTACCGTCACTGTTGTACCCAGATTATGTGTCACATACGCCAAGGTGCCGGCAGGATTGATCGCAATGCCCAGAGGGTCGGCGGTGACGGTGATCGCGCCGGTACGCGTATTCGTGGCCGTATTGACGATCGATACTGCGTTGCCTGTACCATTGTGGGTCACATACACTCGCGAACCACTTGGATGTACGGCGACACCGTCATTGCTGAAATTGCCACTGCTTGCCGGAATGGTGGCGACCACTGTATTGGTGGAAATGTCGATCACGGAAATGTCATCAGTTCCGCGATTGGTAATGTATGCAAAAGGTGCCGCCAATGTCAGACCGGCATTTGAGAGCATCAAAAAGGATGCGACTGCCGCCATGATGGACTTCACAATCGCGTACCGAAATGACATTCTTTTCCCCACTGAAAGGACTAATTGCTGCTCATGACGCCAACCAACAAGTCAAACACACCTACTGCTGATGCTCGTGGCAGCATTCGGCCCCAAAAAGCCGCGCCAGTGCTTGTGTTTCATATTGACAATAAAACCATCGAATGACCTGCGACCGCTACTGCTCACCCGCCTTTTCTCGCGAACGCAACGGCACCCGAATTGCCCCCCAGGTTGTAAATCATGCCGGCGCCGCGTCCGGTACGGCCGCTGAAGAATCCGTCGAGCGCGCCGATCGGCAGGGCCGGTGTGCAGTTTGGCGCGCAGGTGATTGTCAATAGTGATGGCCGCGGAACGCCGGCGATACTGCCGCCGCCGTAAGCCGAGAAATACTGATCACGATAAATAGGCACGCCATTCGCGGCGCCATTCCACGTCTGGCCGTTGATGCCGATGTTGACGCTTGCATCCACCGTGCGCGCACTGAAATTGGCGGCCAGCGACGCTGAGTTCATGGTACCGGTGTGTCCGGCGCCATCGGTCGGGCGGGTGGAGCCGACTACGTCATACACGGCCGAACCGGTCAGCGGCAAAGACACCGGGCCGCTTTGCGTCGGGCTGAAAATGTAATGCAGGCTGCTGCTCGACAGATTCGCGGCCTGGCCGGCGAGTGTTGCCGCGCCGCCCGCCCAGCGTCCCCAAACCAGGCCGGTGACAGGGTCGAAACCATTGTCCACAACCGTTGAGGTGCCCAGTGCGTAATTGACATGGCCGACCAATCGGTTGCCCGAGACATACGGCGCGCTGAACGCGGTCACCCGCCCCTGGTCGTCGGCGGTAACTTCCTCGGGACGATTGGTGGTCGCGAAATTGCGTATGTAGCTGGCGCCGCTCAGCGCGTTGAATGCGTCCGATACCAAGCCATCGCGAAACGTCGCCGCGGCGTTTTGCGAAGGCCCCTGGAACGCCACCACCCCGCTCACGCTTTGAAAGCCTCCGGAACTCGCGCTGGTCTGGTCCACAAAGCCGTAGCCCAACAGCGCGCCGTTCAAGGTCGCGCCGACAAAGCTGCCTTCGAGGGCGCCGGTCAAGTGGCCATTGTTATTCGAGTTTTGCCCCGACCCATTGGTGACGGTCAAGCCGCCGCCGCCCGTGAAGGCGACAAAGGAATTGAAGGCAAAGGGAATATTGGCGGCCTGCAAGGTCCAGCTTCCGGCGGCCGTGCTGCCTGCCGCCGGCATCGTGATTCCGAGCGTCGCATTCAGCGTCCGCGCGGTGAAATTGACGTCCAGGATCGAACTGACGAGTTGCCCCAGCGTGCCCAACTGGTTGGTCGGCGTGGTGGCGCCGACACGGGTATAGGAGACGGAGCCGGTCAGCACATCGGAAAGGTAGGACGGGAATCCGCTGCCACCATAACCCCAGTGCGCGCCACCCGCGCTGACCGCGGCGGGCCCGCCGGTGAAGGCAGCGCCGGTCAGACCGGTCCAGCGACCCAGGACAATGGTGGTGGCGCCGCCGATGGTGATGGTCTGGAGGTCCGTGGCGTTGCCGCCCTGCACGCTCCAGGAGGTGCCGCTTTGCCCGCCCGCATAGGCGGTGTAGGAACGCAGCGCCCCGCCGTCGAGGCCCATCTGCCCGGGCGCCGCCTGCTCGGAGAACGCGCTGCCATTGGATGCAATCACGATGTTCTGCAGGTTGATCGGATCGACGCCGAGGTTGCCGGTCGCATCGATAATCGGGAAGCCGAGACCATTGCTGCCAAGAAGCGGCGCGCCGCCACTTGACAGGCCGCCACCTTGGGCGGGCCCTTCGTTGCCGGTTCCCTTGTCGCCGCCGCTGCTGGTGCCGCGGCCAACCATCGTCTTGCCCGCGTCCAGGAGGCTGGGCGGTGTTGGAATTGTCTTCGGTGCCTGTCCCAGCACCACCTGTACCGTCTGGTTGGGATTGGTGAGGATGGGCGCGAACTTGCCTTCGGCATCGGAGACAATGTGATGACCTTCGATGGTGTGGTTGGTGGTAGTGGTGTCGTCATCCGAATGATTCAGGATGTTGCCTGACCCGCGAATGCCGACCGTGGCCACACGGGTACGCATCGAGTATTTGGCGGCGTTCGCCGGCGTCAGGAACTTGGTGAACGTTCTCAGCGTGCCGCGCACCAGTTGAAGCACCGCACCCGGCGGATCCGACTCGGCGCGCGGATACGATTCGACCCGCAACTGCGAATTCGACCGCAGCGACAGGCGCGCCTGGTCCACCATCGTCAACTGCGCCATGCCATTGACACCGGTAACGATGATATCGCCGGGATTCACTTCCGTTCCCGTCATCGCCTGGAGCAAGCGGCCCTGTGACTGCACCGTCACGTTGCCCGTCACGAACGTGAAGCGCCCGCTCTGCGCATGGGCGCCGGTCGCGCCACACAGGATTGCGATGGCGACAAACGCGAGCGCGATTGGCACGACACGGAATGATCTGAATGCTTGCATGTTGGAAACTCCCCTATTCAACTCATCGGCCTTCATCGAAACCGCGCCGGGATAGATCACATGAAATCGCAACGGACGTTCGACGACACTTCATTGCGGGTGTAGTCGTAAATAGCGATATTGGAATCGTTGCGCGAGCCGAACCATTGCGCGCGCAGTGCACATTTTGGCTGGAAGCGCCAGTTCACGCCGAGCGTCATGTCGGTCAGGCGATCGCGCCCGAATTCGATTTCGGTCGCGCGTGCAAACGCGCTCTGGTCGCGCCGTGTGGTAAAGCCGATGCCGTTGAACAGCGACAGCTTGTCCGATAGCGAATACTGGTAATAACTGCGCAGGCCGCCGACGCGTTTGGATTTGTCTGAGACACCATCGGCGAGTTTGCGCACGGCGTCGTCGCGGCTGTAATAGCCGCTGATCTGCAGCACCGGCGCACCATTGCCGGCAAACGTCTTCAGCCAGCCGGCCGAGACCGCCACGGCATTGAAATCCTCGATGTCGTTGCGGGGAAATCGCACCCGCGCGCCGCTCAGGCCAAAATTCAATTGCTGTAATTCGGAAAGCGAATAGCGGTAGTCGGCCCCCACGGTGGTGGTTTTGCGGTCATTGGTCGGCGCCGGGTCGCCCGGCGCTTCGCCATCCTGCTTGAACTCGCTATAGCCGGCGCTGAATCTGACGCCGTGCGCACCGCTGTTCCACGCAATACCGCCACGCACATCACCCAGCAATGAATTGAAATTGTTCTCTTTGTGGTACGCCCGCCCGCGCGCTTCCGCGCCCAGCACGCCGGACCAGTCGCCGCCCAGGGGATGCACGTAATCCACGCCGGCGGCCGCGCCCAGATATGCGGCCTTGCGCTTGATCGAATTGCCGGTCGGATCCACGCCGGGGATGTTGAACGCCGATACCACGGCCGCCGTAAAGTCCTTGGGGACGCCGGTGATATTGCTGTCATAGCCGAGTGACGCTTCGCCGTAGCCGTAAAGCGCGCGCTTGCCTTGTTCGCGGCGCTGCGCGATGGCCTGCAAATGCCGTTCGATCGTGGCCAATGCCGTCGGTGGCGGATTGCTGCGTTTCAACTGCAGGAAGGTCGCCTCCGCCAGGTCCATCGAGCCGGCGAGAAAATACGCCCTGCCCAGGTCCAGCAATGCCCCCGCATTGTTTGGGCTGTCGGCCAGCACGCGCTCGAAGGCGATGATCGATTCTTCGATCTTGCCGCTATCGAGCGCCGCGACGCCCAGCAGGTAATCGAACTCGCGGCTGTCGGCGAACTGGGCCTGCTCGCGCACAAGAATCGTGTACGCCTGCTTGGGATTACCGGCGGCGAGCAATTGCTGTGCGTCCGTGAGGAGCTTGGGATTGCCGGCAGCGACGGCGGAAAGCGCCATCGCCGAGGCAATGGCAGGCAGCGCGATGTAGTGCGCCAACCGCGTGCGCCACGCGCGTGAGACGAGGTTTTTTATCATGGGCATTACCGTCAAGGTGCGCCACCGTCGCGAACACACAACCGCAAAGGCGGACGTTGTTAAGCCGCGTCAAGACTGTTTCCTTTGTTTTTGATTTCAAAGGAAAAGTCATTTTTCCACTTCCCTGCGACACATACTATGCGCTTGCCCCGCGGTTGTAAACTGCAATTCCCCCATGAAACGCCCCTTGTTTGAGGGATGCTACGACCTCCTTTGCCGATGGGCAGTGTCGAATCACACATTCGAGTCGATTCCCTGAACAGCAAACCGGCGGGAAGCCGGCGGGAAGCCGGCGCGCGGCGTATCATTTCCGAAGACAATTTCGATGAGGTCATCCGACCATGGATACATTGCCCGCCGCACCAGACGCCCTGATTACCCTCGAGACAGAAGGAGGCATTTGCATCCTGACCCTGAACCGGCCGAAACAATACAACGCGCTCTCGTCCACGCTGCTGGAGGCAATGCATGAGGCGCTGGACCGGATCAAGGACGACCCGGGCGTTCGCGTGCTGGTCATTGCCGCCAACGGCAACGCCTTTTGTGCAGGACACGATTTGAAGGAAATGACCGCCTCTCGCGACGAAGCGGTTGTCCGCATCCTGTTCCAGCGCTGCTCGGAAATGATGTTGAAGATCGCCCGGCTGCCGGTGCCGGTGATTGCTGAAGTCCAGGGAATGGCGACCGCCGCCGGCTGCCAACTGGTCGCGCAGTGCGATCTTGCCGTCGCATCGGATCAAGCCCGGTTCGCGGTCTCGGGCGTGAATCTCGGCCTGTTCTGCTCGACGCCCGCGGTGCCACTGTCGCGAGCCATTTCGCGCAAGCGCGCGGCGGAAATGCTGATGACCGGTGAATTCATCGATGCCGCCACGGCGCTCGACTGGGGCCTCGTCAATCGCCTGGCCGCGCCGGAGTCGCTGCGAGCGACCACGCTCAAGCTCGCCGGCAGCCTGGTAACGAAACCGCGCGATACGCTGGCGATGGGCAAGGCGCTGTTCTATCGCCAGCTGGAATCAGGTATCGAGGCCGCGTATCAGGATGCCTCGGCGACCATCGCCTGCAATTTCATGCAGGACAATGCGCAAGAGGGTGTGACCGCGTTTCTGGAGAAGCGAAAACCGGCGTGGCACTGACGGGGCACCGGCCGGAACGGGATATCGGGTTTCGCCGTTGCGCCCCCGCCATGCCGCGCGCCGTACTCAATAATCCTTCAGCACTTCCCGCGCGGCGTTGTGCCCCGGAATTCCCGTGACACCACCTCCCGGGTGTGTGCCTGCCCCACACTGATAAAGGCCCTTGATCGGTGTGCGGTAATCCCCGTACCCCAGCACCGGCCGCGCGCTGAACAATTGATCCAGCGACAATGTGCCGTGAAAGATATCGCCGGCGATCAACCCGAACTTGCGCTCCAGGTCGAGCGGTGAATAAATCTCCCGGGCAATCACGCTGGATTTGAAATTCGGCGCGAAGGCGGTGACGGTATCGATCATCAGGTCGGCGACCGTGTCGCGACAGGCGTCCCAGTTGAGGCCATCCGGCAGCGTTGGCGCGACATGCTGGCAAAACAGGCTGGCCACATGGTGCCCTTGCGGCGCGAGCGAGTTGTCGACGATGCTGGGAATGAGAATTTCCACAATGGGTTTTTTCGACCAGCCGGTCGTCCGGGCGTCAAAATAGGCCTGCTCCATATACTTGAGCGAGGGGGCCATGATAATGCCCGACGAAAGGTGCGGACCCGGCTCCGGCAGGCAGTTGAAGCGCGGCAACGCCGACAACGCCACATTCATGCGAAACGTCCCGGAGCCTGACTTGTAGGCCGCGATGCGCCGACCGAACTCGGCCGGCACGTCAGCGCGCGCGAGCAGCGTCTGGAATAGCAGTTTTGGATGAAGATTGGACACCACGCAATCGGCCGCGATGCGCGTGCCATCCTCGAGTACCGCGCCGACCGCCTTGCCGTCCGCAACCTCCACACGGGCGACCGGCGAATCAAGCGATATGTCCACGCCGCGTGCGGCGGCCTCCTTCGCCATGGCCTGGGTGATGGCTCCCATGCCGCCCAGGGCATGGCCCCAGATACCGGCCTTGCCATTGACTTCGCCAAATACATGATGCAGCAGCACGTAGGCCGAACCGGGCGTGTAGGGCGAGGCGAAGTTGCCGACCACGCTGTCAAAACCGAAACATGCCTTGATCGCCTCGGAATCGAAGTAATGATCGAGTACGTCCCCCGCGCTCTTCGTGAACAGGTCCAGCACATCGCGGCGCGCGGCCATGTCGAGCGACTTGAACTGCTTCCCCACTTTCCAGGCCCGCAACAAATCGCTGATACCGCCGCCGACATTCGGCGGCGTTTCCAGCAGCAGGTCTTTCAGGACCGCCGCGACCCGGTCCAGCATCGCGTAGTAGGCAGGCAGGCGCTCCGCATCGCGCCGCGAGAATCGCGCCACCTCGGCCTGCGTCGCGGCAAGGCCACCGCCTACTTTGAGGTATTCCCGATCGTTCAACGGCAGGAAATTCGAAAACGGCCTTTCGATAATCGTCAGCCCATGCTCGACCAGTTTCAGGTCACGGATGATCTTGGGGTTCAGGAGGCTGACGGTGTAACTGGCGGTTGAATTGCGGTATCCCGGATGAAATTCCTCCGTCACGGCAGTGCCGCCGACAAGCGATCGGCGTTCCAGCACCCGCACTTTGCGTCCTTTTTGGGCGAGATAGCATGCACATACCAGGCCGTTATGACCCGCGCCGATAATGATGGCGTCGTATTGGTTGCTCGCCAAGGGCATGATAGATTCTGTGGATGAAATTTTCGTCCGCCACTATGCGTTCAAACGCGGCCATGCGCAAGTCAGCCCGCCTGGCCGGCATCTGGGCGCTCGGCCTCGTGCTGGCCGGCTGCGCCGGCGGCATCGCTGAATACAACGGACCGGACGCACCGAAATTTGAGCCCTATGTCGGGTCGCAACGTCCACGCGTGGCATTGGTGCTGGGCGCGGGCGGGCCGCGCGGCTTCGCGCATATCGGCGTGCTCAAAGTCCTCGAGGCCAATGGTTTCGAGGCCGACCTGGTGGTCGGCGCCAGTGTCGGCGCGATGATCGGCGCGCTCTACGCGGACCGCATGCCGGCCGCCGAAATCGAGCGGATCGCGCTCGATCTCGATCCGAAGAAGTTCATTGGCATGTCCCCCTCGGGGCTGACCGGGGATGGCGCGGCCATCGAGGCCTTCATCGTTGATCGCACCGGTGGCAAGCCGCTTGACGGTTTCAAGCGAAAACTGGCGGTCACTGCGGCCATGCGCGGTGACAACGCTCTGACTGTTTTTAATCGTGGCAACACGGCGGCCGCGGTGCGGGCGTCGAGCGCAACGCCCGGGCAGTTTGCGCCGGTGCGCATCCGCGGCGTGGAATATCAAGATGGCGACGAGGCCCAGCCGGTTCCCATTCGGGTGGCGCGCGAACTCGGCGCGCGGGTGGTGATCGCCGTTGATGTCTCGGCGTATGTGCAAGCGATTCCTGCCGACGCGCCCGCCGCCTGGGCCACCCGCGATCGCGCGCGCGCCGCCAAGGTCGCCGGGCAGGCGGCGCATGCGGACGTGCTGATCCACCCGGATCTGGGCTATTACGCGGGTATCAATGAGGCCTATCGGCGGAAGTGCATTCAACGCGGAGAGGAGGCCGCGCGCGCCGCCCTGCCGAAAATTCGGCTGGCACTCGACCGGCTACGGATCGAACAATCTGTCTTGCGCTAACGGGTGCGGCCGATACGGCAGTCAAGTATCAACGCCGGATGAGCGCGGTCTTTTCCTGGACGCGCAAGTCGAACTTGGCGACGTTTACGACGACGCGTTCATGCGTGCCCGCGCCGATGACATCGCGTTCATCCTCGGCCTTCAGGCGAAATCTGAGGGTGCGGCCTTCGATCGAAACGACTTCAGCCGTCGCGGTGGCACGCATGCCGACCGGTGTGGCGGCGGTATGGGTGACATCCAGGTGGGTGCCGAGGCTTTGGTGTCCCGGCGGCAACAGGTGTTCGCACGCCGCCAGCGCCGCCGCTTCAAACAGATTGATCATGACCGGGGTCGCAAGCACATGGATTTGTCCGGAGCCGACTCGCGGCGCGGTGTGCTCGTCACCGACGATGATGGACGCCGTGCCGATCTTGCCGACGGCAATCCCCAGATCGAGGCTCATCGGCAACGACGGGAAAGCGCGGACGTTTGCACTACTCAGCCGCCCGGAAAAGTCGTCACGCCATCGACGATTTCCGCGGCGCGCTTGCTGCCGTCCTTCTGAATCATGAGTCCCTTTGCCCGCTTCAGCCCGCCTTCGAAATTCCCTTCAAACCACGAGCCGTTGTTGTAATAGAACTTGCCGGGCCCATTCAACAGGCCATTGATATAGTTTCCTTCTGAGCGCTGTCCATCGGAATGGAAGTACTCGCCCTTGCCGCTGAGCTGGCCGTTCTGGATTTCGCCGACATAACGGTCGCCATTGGCAAATTCGTAAGTGCCGCTACCGTGTGGCACGCCGTCGACAAAGGGAACCACGAAGCGGTCGCCGCGTTTGTTGGTGTAAATGCCCTTGCCTGACATTCTCCCAGCGACCATGCTGCCTTCAAACTTGTCGCCGTTGGCAAAGATATATACGCCTTGGCCGTGCGGCTTGCCGTCGGCAAACAGGCCGTCGTACTTGTCGCCGTTCTTGGCAACCAGGACCCCCTTGCCGACCATTACCGCATTCAAGACTTCGCCGACGTAGACATCGCCGCTGGCGAATTCCCACTTGCCCTTGCCGGACACCTGGTCGTTGGCGAAATCGCCGTCAAATTTGTCGCCGTTTGCCCAGACATAGACGCCCCTGCCCTGCTTTTTTCCATCGCGGAATTCGCCGTTATAGCGAAACGCCTGCGAAATGTACTCGCCTTTGCCATGCAGTATCTGGTTCTTGTCCTTGTCTTCCTTGTATTCGCCGACATAGCGAGCCCCATCGCGAAAATCCAGCGTGCCGGTAAGCATTCTCGGGAAGGCCGGTACCGGCGGCAGCGAAGTCTTTTGCTCGGGTGAAAGTACCGCAACCTGATTGGCCGGTGGCGCGCCAGTGGACGCGGGAATCGTCGACGACGCGGACGGGGATGCAGACGCCGACGGCGCCGGGGGCTTCGCTTCCATGCCGCGAACTTCACTGGTTTGAACGGGCGACGCGGCACTTGCCAGGCGAATCGACTGACTCTCCGCAGCGGGTGTCGTGGTGACAGGAGCAGGTGCCAGGGCAACGCTGGGTCGGGCGGGCGGCGGCGCGTACACGGGCGGCGCTTGCGTCACCACGGATTTTGGCGCCGGATCGGGTGTCTTGTCCGCCACCAGCACCGGCGGCGCCGCATTCGCGGGCGCGCTGGAAAGCGGCGCCGCGGCGACCTGTTGTTGTGATTTCTCCTGCTTGAGGTTATCGATGCGGCTGCGCGCCAGGCTAGAAAATATTCCGGTCGGAAATTGCGAGAGGTAGGCCTGCAAGTCTTCCAGTTTGCGGCTGTCCTTCACACTCGACCAGAATTCACGGTCGACCAGCGCCGCCGTATCGCCCGAGACGCCTGAATTATTGTTGTTGGTGACGACTACGGCGCCCCGCTCGGCAAAGAAAAACGCGCCGCGCGGCGATGATGTCGACTGGTTCTCGGGATACTGCCGGCCGTTACTCTCTTGCGCGACGGCCGAACCCACTTTTTCGAACACACCACTCGCCGTGACGCCCGGATTGCGGATTTCGCGGACCAGATGCTTGGTGTAAAGACCGTTTTCGCCGTCGCCATCCAGGGCAACCGCCCCCGCGGCAGCGGCGTAGGAGATGGTTGTGCCCTGCGGCACCCGGCTGCTTTTGGCCAGGCCGGTCGAGAGGTTCAGATTGCGAAACGGATTGTTGCGGCAGGCGTCGAGGATGATGAACTTGTGACGAACCTTCGCTTCTTCCATGCTGTCCAGAATCTGATTGACCTCAAGGGCGAAGTAAGCGATTTCCTGTTCGGCCATCAGCTTGGCGTCGATGGGAATCAGGTAATTCTTGTTGCTGTACTGAATTCCGTGCCCCGCATAGTAAAAGACCGCTGCCGAGGCGCCATCCATCTGCTTGGCAAATTCGACTGCTGCCGAACGCATGGTCTGAATGTCGGCGTTGGGTTTGAACACCACCTTGAATCCAAGGTCCTGAAGTGCTTTTTGCATGGCACGCGCGTCGTTGACCGCGTTCTTGAGCGGCTCGGTGATGTAACTGTCGTTGCCGATGACGAGGGCGACACGATCGTCATAGGCCGACGCCGGCACGGACACGACGAAGCACCACACCAGTAACAGTGCGGTTCGGGTCCAGCCGGAAAATTCCATTTTTGGAGACAATGTGCGCATATCAGCCCAGGACGATTTCCCTGATTATTGCTCAAAAACCACGCATCACGTGGCCTTGGCCGCAATTAGCTGCCTGCAAAGCAAAAAACGGCGCGCCGACCGAGTCGGTACGCCGCCTTTCGGAAGTTGCTTCCGGACCTACTTGGCGAGCGCGGCAAGTTCCGGCAAGTCCGGCCTGTCCTTGGCGAGTTTTGACCATACTTCGCCTGCATCCTGATCGGCACCGACCTCTTTCAAGGTCAACGCATACAGCAGCCAGTCGGAAAACGCTGCTTTATCATCGGGTTTGCGCTTCTGCGTCAAGTCAATGGCATGGGTTGGCAAGGTCCTGAAACTGGTCATGCCGACATCCATCGCACCGGATCTGACCACCCAGCTGTATTCGGCGTCGGGCTGCAACCGGACGTTTCCAGGCAGAGTCAGGTTCATCGTGCTCGCCTTGGCCTTGTAGACCGGTTTTGCATTGTTGCCGGTCTTGAGCTCGAAATCGAATGGCCCCTTGGCATTGGCGGAAGTCCAGCGGAACGCCGGTTGCAGTGTGGCCACCTTGGTATCCCGGGGATAAATCAATCGCTCTGCAGGCAGCGGCACTTCCGGCTTGGACGATCCCAGGCTGCGCATTCGAATCGAGGCGCTTGAGGTCTGCGAGGCCTGCGCAACGACCTGTGACGAGACTTTCCACTTCGTCTCGCGAATGGTCGGCGGCGGACCAATCTTGGCGGTCACCTCGCTTTCGCCGACGAGAAAATCACCCGGCCCCTTGAGCACGTATTCCTTGCCGGAGAGCAGATACATCACGCCGACGGCGCATTCCCTGGCGCAGTTGATACGCGCCCCCTTCTTGATCTCCGCCATCAGTGACGCCTTGCCGGCATCGAGCCCCGCGTCGCCCTTCACGTCGGTGATAAATGCGATGCCGGTCTGCGCCTGAACGGAAAGTGCCGCCACAGACAGGGCGATCGCCGTCAATATTGATTTTGTCTTCATCATCGTCTCCCGAAAAAACACTTTCATTGCTGCTCGTGCACGTCCGCCGATTGTACTGGACCGGCTTCTGATTTGGAGCCCTTGGCGCGCACGCCCCATAGCCGCATGGCGCTATGTCCGCGAATGGCCTGCTCACCAAAATCAATCAGTTCAAAGGCGTCCCCCAACTGCTCCTTCAGTGATTCGGTCAACACGATCGGCGCACCGAGGCGCTTGGTCAACCCCTCCACGCGCGACGCCACGTTGACGGCATCGCCGATGGCGGAATAGTTGTTGCGCTGCGTCGAACCAATGATGCCAACCACCGCTTTTCCGTAGTTTATGCCTATTCCAATTTTCAAGTGCGGCAATCCTTCCGCGGCAAATTCGGCATTCAACTGCGTCAGCGCCTCTTCCATGTCGAGCCCGCACTTCACGGCGTTGACGCAGGGATTGCCGACTTTTCGTGGCGCGCCGAACAACACCATCATGCCGTCACCCATGAACTTGTCCATCGTGCCGTCGTAACGATGTACGCAGGCCACCATCCGGTCGAAATATCGCGTCAGCAAATTGGTCACGCTCTCCGGCGACAACGTTTCCGACAAGCCGGTAAACCCGCGAATATCGCTGAACAGCACACATATTTCCGCAGTCGTTGCCGATTTTCCCGTCGACAGGTTTCCCGCGAGCATCTCTTGCAACACAGCTGGCGACACGCTGCCGGAAAACGACTGCTTGAAGCGGTTCTTCTCAAGCAAGGTCCGCGTCCCGTCAGCCACCGCCCCAACCATCACTGCGATCCACAACAGGATGAGAAACGTTACCGCGGGAATCAGTATCTTTGCTGTGATCAAGATCACTGAAATCGAAAAAAACACCACTGGCGCGACCAGAAAGGCAAACCAGTAGGTGTGGCGGTTGGACGGCACGAAAACGAAGCCCAGCAGGACCACGCAAATCAGCCATTTCAATGTATCCGGAATGGGTACGATCAGACCGTCGCCCAGCAGGCTTCGCAGCGTCTGGAGATGGACGATTACGCCAGGCTGATTAAGCTGCATTTCACCTCGCGCATTGCGTTCCCATTCCGACAGCGCGACCGGGAGCTGCCATCGGTCCTGGGTACCCACCACATACCCGATCAGGACCACCTTTCCGGCAAACTGACGCTTGAGTTCGTCAATCCTGCCGTCGGCATGCAAGGCAAGCACTTTTTGAATCGGCACAAAGTTGAAGGTGCCGCCAATGCTGAAGTCGATGTATCCCGCCTGGACTTTCTTCCCGAGCAGCCGGGCAATGTGGCCGGAAAAGGCCGGCAGGGAACCCTCGCCAACCGTCTCAAGTTCATTGAAGCGGCGCGCCGCCCTGTCCTTGTCCTCCAGCACCCGGTCGAGTGCAAACGATTCATCCTGCAGCACTTTCAGGAATGTCGAATGAATGGGCAAAAGCTTGCCCGTCCGGTCAAACGTATGCACGACGACAAATGGCGCATTTTGCTTGATGTTGGCCAGGCTCCTCAAGAATGCCAAATCCAGCCCCGGCAAAATGTGATCAAAGGACCGGGAGGGCAAGACAACATCCATCCCGACCAGCGCCGGCTTGGCAACGGCAAGGGCATCCAGCAATTTGGCAAAATGCCTGTGCCACATCGCGATGGGCTCTTCGAAGGCATCCTCGGCGGATTCATCGATGCCGACCAGGATCGGCTCGACCGTTGACGGTCGCGGATATACCTCGCGCAGGAACTTCATTTGCAGGTCGAAAGACAACCGTTCCAGCAATCCCAATACGGCCTGATCGGATGTCGGCACACGCAGCAGGAATGAGAATATCAGGACGGCGGCAGTCACCAGCATGACATTCTGCGAGGCCCGCGAATTCCACCATTTGCTCAAAGTGCCGGCAATATCCAACCCTTTCTCCCCGCGCCATTGGTGCGTATGAAGCACCACAATTTTTGGTCTGTACTGGCTTGTGGCACTATTGTAACGGCACATCCCCACAAATCCGTCGAACCAGGTCATGGCCAACTCCTGCGGGATTTACGACTACGTCATCGTCGGCGCCGGCACGGCAGGATGCGTGCTCGCCAATCGCCTCTCGGCCGATCCCGAGGTGCGTGTCCTGCTGCTGGAGGCGGGCGGCAGGGACGACTGGATCTGGATCCACATTCCGGTGGGTTACCTGTACTGCATCGGCAATCCTCGCACCGACTGGTGTTACCACACCGAACCTTGCGCCGGTCTCAATGGCCGATCAATACTCTATGCGCGCGGCAAGGTGCTCGGCGGATGCTCGTCGATCAACGCGATGGTGTACATGCGTGGACAGGCCCGCGATTACGATGGCTGGGCGGCGCAGGGCAATCCCGGCTGGTCGTGGGCAGACGTATTCCCGGTTTTCAAGCGCAGCGAAGATCATTATGGTGGCGGCAACGACATCCATGGCGCGGGCGGCGAATGGCGGGTCGAAGAGCAGCGCCTCGACTGGAAGATCCTGAACGCGTGGCGCGATGCCGCCGAGCAATGCGGCATTCCGCGGATTGCCGATTTCAATGGCGGCGACAATTTCGGCTCCGCCCGGTTCCAGGTGAACCAGCGCACCGGCGTTCGCATAAGTACCGCCAAAGCGTTCCTGCATCCGGTCATGCAGCGCCCGAACCTCACGGTGCTGACCAATGTGCTGGTAAAGAAGCTTGTCCTGAATACGCGCGACAGCGTGCGCCGCGTACACGGCGTCGAATTCATCCAGGACAACGAGGAGTTTGTTGCCGATGCGCAGTGCGAGACCATCCTCGCATCGGGCGCGATCAACTCGCCGCAATTGCTGCAACTTTCGGGCATCGGGCCCGGCAGATTGCTGCAGCAGCATGGCATAGACATCCGCCACACGCTGCCGGGCGTGGGGGAAAACCTGCAAGATCACCTGCAGTTGCGCATGGCATTCAAAGTGCACAACGTGCCTACCCTCAATGAGCAGGCCAACAGCTGGCTGGGCAAGGCGCGGATGGGACTGCAATATGCACTGTTTCGCACCGGCCCCCTGACCATGGCGCCGTCGCAGCTCGGGGCATTCGCGAAATCGGATCCCGGTGTCGTCTCGGCAAACATTGAATTCCATGTCCAGCCGCTATCGTTGGACAAGTTCGGCGACCCCCCGCATCCGTTTCCCGCTTTCACTTCCAGTGTCTGCAACTTGCGCCCGGAAAGCCGGGGTTTCGTCCGCATCCAGGGGACCGATCCACACCAGTATCCGGTGATTCAGCCCAACTATCTTTCGACCGATGGCGACCGGCGCGTCGCCGTTGATTCCCTCCGCCTCACACGCCGCATTGCCGCGTCCCCCGCAATGGCCAGTTTCCAGCCGCAGGAATTCATGCCCGGGCCTTCTTATGAAAGCGAGGAAGCGCTGGTGAACGCCGCGGGCAATATTGGCACCACCATCTTTCATCCGGTGGGCACCTGCAAGATGGGTCCCGCGTCTGATCCCCACGCGGTCGTCGATGCGCGATTGCGCGTGCACGGCATGGAGCAATTGCGTATCGTCGATGCGTCAATCATGCCGACCATCACCTCGGGAAACACCAACTCGCCAACCCTGATGATCGCCGAGCGCGGCAGCGAGATGATTCGCGAGGATCGAAAAAATCGCACCTGAAAACAACCGGGTTCGGGAAATTCCTCGAAACCACCAAAACCTGTCATCCCCGCGAACACGGGGATCCATTTTTCCACGCATATCAATGCTTCACGGCTATTGTGATTCCCACCCGACGCAACCCTTGCGTTTCGTGGGAATGACCGCAGTTACGGGAATACCTTATCGCTCAATGTCAAGCACTGGTGCGGCTTACGGGACATTTATGGCCTGCGGGCCGCGCGGGTGCTTGAGTTTGGTGTCTCCTGCGAGCCCATGAACCGCACCGCGTCTCACCGTACCGACGCCCTGCTCGCCTGGTATTTCGTCATCGTCTGGGGTTCCGGATTCGTCGCCACCAAAATCGGCATCCAGTACGCTGCCCCGTTTACGTTTCTCGCGCTGCGTTTCGCGTTCGGCCTGCTGTGCCTTATCCCGCTGGTGCTTTGGCTGAGGCCGTCGTGGCCGCAGGGGATGCGCGCATGGCTGCACGTCGTCGTCGCCGGGCTGCTGATGCATGCCATTCACCTGTCGGGCAGCCACTACGCGCAGTTTCTCGGCATGTCGGCGGGAATCGCCGCGGTTATCCTGGCGCTGCAGCCGCTGGCCACGGCCATCATTGCGATCGGCTGGTTCGGCGAAAGACCCGCGGGCAGGCAATGGCTCGGCATTGTCCTCGGCTTCGCCGGCGTGGCGCTGATCGTGTGGCACAAAATAGACATTCGCGCCGTCACGCTCGGCAGCCTGGTCGCCGTCGCCACCGGGCTGGTGGCACTGACGGTGGGCACCCTGTACCAGCGCCGCTTTTGCCCGGCCGTCGATTTGCGCAGTGGCGCGCTGATTCAGTTCGCCGCGTCGCTGCTGGTGCTGGTGCCGCTGAGCCTCGCGTTTGAAGGCGGCAAAGTGAACTGGAGCTGGCCGCTGCTCGGATCGATCGCCTTCCTGGTGATCCTGGCGTCGATACTGGGTGTCAATGCGCTGCACACACTGATGCGCCGCGGCGAAGCGGCGCGCGTCACCAGCATGATGTACCTGCCGCCGATCTTTGCCGTCGCGATGGAGTACCTCGTATTCGGCGTGATACCGACGGCCATTTCGATTGCCGGCATTATCATTACCTCCCTGGGAGTCGCGATGGTGATGTCCGGAAAAAAAGCCTGATCCCTGCCGCACCACCCAACTACCGGAAATCCGCACTGCCGCCATGCGTCCCCTGCCCCTCATCATCATTCTCATGGTCCTCGATCACGTCGCCTTCAATGGCAGCCGCGTGACGGTGACGCTCTATGCGATCCACCAGGACGCGTCCGCGCTGACGGTCGGCGTGCTGGTCGCGATGTACGCGCTATTGCCGGCTTTATTGTCGGTCTCGGCCGGACGCTGGATCGACCGGGCCGGCATGGAAACGCCCATGCTGCTGGGCTCGGCGACCGTCGGCATCGGCACCTTGCTGCCGTTCATCTTTCCCGGGTTGACCGTGCTATACGTCACCAGCGTCGTGGTTGGTGTCGCGTTCATGCTGATCAATGTGGCGGCCTATCACGCGGTTGGCGAACTGTCCCCGCCGGAGGATCGGGCCGTGAACTTCAGCTACGTGGCGCTGGGGTTTTCCACCTCGGCCTTCATTGCACCGATCCTGTCCGGCGCCGGTATCGACAATTTCGGGCATCGGGCGACTTTCCTGCTGCTGGCCGCCTTCACGGTCCTGCCGATATTGGCGCTGTCACTGAAACTGGTTCCCCTGCCGATGCCGAAACCGCGGCCGCACGGCGAAGCGCCCGGCGATGTCTTCGACCTGCTGCGCGATGCGCAATTGCGCAAGCTGTTCATCACCATGGCGATACTGACCGTCGCGTGGGACGTCTACGGTTTTGCGATCCCCGTGCATGGCGTTCGCATCGGGCTGTCCGCGTCGGAGATCGGTATTGTCATGGGAACCTTTGCCGCCGCCACGTTTACGGTGCGCCTCGCCACGCCGTACTTCGTGACCCGCGTGCGGCCGTGGTCGATGCTGGTTGCCTCCCTGTTGATCGCCGGCGTGAGTTTCTTCTCCCTTGCATTCGCCACCAATGTCGGCACGATGATGGCGCTGATGTTCCTGCTTGGCCTCGGGCTCGGTGCGCCGCAGCCGATGATGTTGACGCTGCTGCACGAATCCGCGCCGGCGGGCCGTGCCGGTGAGGCGCTGGGACTACGCACGACACTCATCAACGGCAGCCAGACGGTAATGCCGCTGATCTTTGGTGCCGTCGGCGCGGCGCTGGGCATGGGACCGGTATTTTGGTCCATCTCCGCGGTATTGATGGCAGGCGCCGTGTTCGCCGATCGCGTCCGCCGGCGCCAGGACGCTTGAAAGGCGCGAAACTTTCCGGCAGATTCGCCGCCTAACCGCTTGTCAATCCGCTGGCGCACGTCAAAGAAAAGTAAGCCGCCGGCAGTTGATTTTCCAGCCGCCGCCCCGATTTTCCCGACGTGGCGGGCTGGCCTGGTGCGCTAAGGCGACAGGGTACAATTCGCGCGCTGCCAATATTTCCTCACGGAGACTGATTTATGAAACGTGTTTTTCTGTTCCTGCTCACCAACCTTGCGGTCATGGTGGTGCTGGGTGTTGTTACCAGCCTTCTGGGTGTCAACCGGTTCCTTGCCGGCAGCGGCCTGAACCTGCCGATGCTGCTCGCGTTCTCGGCGGTGGTTGGATTTACCGGTGCAATCTTCTCACTGCTGATTTCCAAGCCGATGGCGAAATGGAGCACCGGTGCCCGCGTCATCGAGGCCCCGCAAAATGAATCCGAGCGCTGGCTGGTTGAAGTCGTCCGCCGCTTGGCCACCAAGGCAAATATCGGCATGCCCGACGTTGCGGTGTACGAAGGCGAGCCCAATGCCTTTGCCACCGGTGCGTTCAAGAATTCAGCGCTGGTCGCGGTATCGACCGGCCTGCTCGAATCGATGACCCGGGAAGAAGTGGAAGCCGTGCTCGCCCATGAAGTGTCGCATATCGTCAACGGCGATATGGTCACGCTCACGCTGATCCAGGGTGTGGTCAACACGTTCGTGGTGTTCCTCTCCAAGATCGTCGGCTATTTTGTCGATCGGGTGTTGCTGAAAAATGACCGGGATGGCCCAGGGATCGGCTATTACGTGACTGACATAGCATGCCAGATTCTGTTTGGATTTCTGGCCTCGTTCATCGTTGCCTGGTTTTCGCGCCAACGCGAGTTTCGAGCGGATGCCGGTTCCGCATCGCTGTTGGGTACGCCTCAACCGATGATCAAGGCGCTCGCGCGACTCGGTGGTGTCGAAGCCGGCGAACTGCCGAAGAGCATGGCGGCGTCGGGCATCAGCGACAAAGTCGACGTTATGGCGTTGCGGGCAACGCATCCGCCGATCGAGGAAAGGATTGCCGCATTGCAGGGTAAGCGTTAGCCCGCCGCTGCTTCAAACCGCCACAAAAAAAGCCGCGTCAATGACGCGGCTTTTTAATTGCGGTGTTAGCGTGAGATTATTCCGAAGGCTTCTTGAATACCGACTTGATCGACCCGAATAGTCCGCCCTTTTTTTCCTCCTCCTCACGCGCTGCTGGCGCCGGGTTGGCCACATATTGCGGCGCTTTCGGCTGGGTACGGGCAAACTGGCCGGTCGCGCTGGGATTGAATGCCGGCCGCCGGTTGAAGTTCTTGAAGTTGGAATCCTTGCCGATGAACAGCTTCGCCAATTCCTCAAGCGACTGGTCGTTCACCGTATCCGGTTCCAGCGAGTACACCGTGGGACCAAAGTCCTCGACGTTTTTCAGCTTGAAGCGGATGGCGCCACTTTCGTAGTCGCCGACCACTTCGGCGCCACAGATGACGTCGCAATTGATCTTGAACACCTCGTGGACGATGACGCGGCGTTCATTGCGGAATGGCTCGGACGTGAAGCGCATGTTGTTCTGCCACAGCAGATCGCGAAACCGTTCGATATTTTCCGCTTCGCGCCTGACGGTCAATTGCTCGGGCTTACTGCGCTTGAAAGTGATCGAGAGGTTCTCGTAATGCTCTTTGTTGTCGCGCTGGGAGGTGCGGAATTCGATGCGGTAATCGCCCTGAATCAATCCGTCTATCTTCCCGACCGTGAGCAGGTCGTAGGAACGCGGGCAGGCGGGCTTGACGACATTGAGCTGGCGGAACAGCTCGTACATGTACTGAAAAGTCTTGCGCAACGCGCGATCAACCGCTGCCGCGTTGGCCTTGATCGACTGCGAGCGCTCCGCTTCCTGATTCTTGAGGGTGTCGGCCTCTTTTTTAAGGTCGTCGAGCAGTCCCATGTAATCTCCGGTAAAACAATAGTGCGATATGCTGCCGTTGCGTGCGGTTGTGTTGAGGTCCGCAACAGGCGGACCATTCGGCACAACGCGCTTTTCAATAATATTCGCGCAACATTACAGCAACTTTAGTTATGCCTGCATTTTACAGCACTCAAACTAGCTGTGTCAGCCCATCTTCGTCAAGTCAAACATGAAAGCCATTCTCGCTCTCGACCAAGGCACCACCAGTTCGCGCGCCCTGTTGTTTGACCATGCCGGCGACGTTCTGGCGATGGCCCAATATTTTCCGCAGCCCGGATGGGTGGAGCACGATGGCCGCGAAATCTGGTTGACGCAACTGAAAGTGGCCGCCGACGCGATTGCACGATTCACCGCCACCCATCATTCGGCGCCGGAGATTGCCGCCATCGGCATCACCAACCAGCGCGAATCCACATTGCTCTGGGACCGCCTCTCCGGCAAACCGGTTGCCCCGGCAATCGTCTGGCAGGACCGCCGCACCGCCGCCTTTTGCGAGGCGCTCAAGGCCGGCGGAAATGAGGCCCTTATCCGCGCGAAGACCGGCCTCATGGTCGATGCCTATTTTTCCGGCACCAAGTTGAAATGGCTGCTGGATCATGTTCCGCAGGCGCGCGCGCGCGCGGCGCGTGGTGAATTGGCGTTTGGCACGATTGACAGTTGGCTCATTTGGAACCTGACCGCAGGCAAAGTCCATGCCACCGATGTCTCCAACGCGTCCCGCACCCTGCTGTTTGACATTCACCACCTCGACTGGGACGAGGACCTGCTCAGCCTGCTCGACATTCCGCGCAGTGTTCTGCCGAAAATTGTCAGCTCAAGCGAGGTGATCGGCGAAACCGCGTGTACGGGCCTGCCGGCCGGCATCCCGATCGGGGGAATTGCCGGCGATCAGCAAGCGGCACTGTTTGGCCAGGCTTGCCACCATGCGGGCATGGCGAAAAATACTTATGGCACGGGCTGTTTCATGCTGATGAATACCGGCGAGCAGGCAGTTGTTTCCCGGCATCGCCTGATTACCACCGTGGCGTGGCGGCTCGGCAAGAAATTCGGTCACCAGACACACTATGCGCTGGAAGGAAGCGTGTTTGTCGCCGGCGCCGCAGTGCAATGGCTGCGTGACGGCCTGGGGATCATCGGAAGCTCGGCCGAAATCGAGGCGCTGGCGGCATCGGTGCCCGACACCGGCGGGGTATTTGTGGTACCGGCGTTCGCGGGCCTCGGCGCGCCTTATTGGGACCCCGACG
>JBDTSU010000009.1:0-27908 GCA_039930965.1 Betaproteobacteria bacterium | reverse complement strand
CGATGATTTGCCAAGCGTTTTGTAGCAGACTTTCAGCCGACGAAGCCACGGCTGAAGCAGCAAAGACGTCGATTTTAACCCGTTTTCAAACGAGCGTGCAAGAGTTTTCCTTGATTTTGCAGGGAATTCCCTGCGCCAGTGCGTCGGGGCTACCGATGAACGACATCGCCATATGATAGAAACTTGTTTGTTTTCAATCGTTTATTTCAAGTACGCAGCGATATTTGACCGCGTGGTGCTGGGGAGACCGCCGCTCAAACAGCCATCATTCCCCCATCGACTGACAAGATATGCCCGGTGACATAGCTTGCTGCCGCCGAGGCCAGAAAAATGGCAGGACCCATCAAATCTTCATCACCGCCCAAGCGACCCATCGGCGTCATGGCGAGGATCTGTTTATCGATGACCTTCAGGACGCCGGCGCTCATCTTTGACGGGAAGAAGCCGGGCGCAATCGCGTTGACGCGTATGCCGTATTTCGCCCACTCGGCGGCGAGCGCCTTGGTGAAGTTGATCAATCCGCCCTTGCTGGTGTTATAGGCAATAGTCTGCATTGCGCCCATCTGCCCGCGGAAACCGGCTATTGAGGCTACATTGATAATGGCGCCGTTCCTGTTCGGAATCATGCTCTTCGCGCCGACTTGCTGCGACACCAGAAACGCGCCGGTGAGATTGGTGCCCAATACCTTGTTCCAAGCCTCAAGCGGATATTCTTCTGCCGCGGCGCCCCACGAGGCCCCGGCGTTGTTCATCAGGATGTCGATGCGCCCGAAATGCGAAATGACGGCGTCGACCATCGGGGCGATCGTTTCCGGCCGCGCCAGGTCGCTTGCGTGCACATATACGTCATAGCCTTTTCCGGCCAGTTCCTTGCGTGCCGCCTCAAGTTCGTCCGCTTTCCTTGCGGTCAGCGCGAGCTTTGCCCCCATCGCGCCGTAGCCGTGCGCAATCTGCAGTCCCAGACCACGCGAACCCCCCGTGATCAACGCGATCTTTCCGGTCAAATCGAATAGTCTTTCAGCGCTCATGCCCAACCCCTGCTTTCCCTTTGGATACCGACAATTCTGACACGCAGCGCGCACAAGCCAAAGCAACTTCAAACCAAAATCCGATTACGTTGTCGAATTTATTGGGCGTAGCATCATGCTTCGCGTCTCGTTCTTGTTGATAGGAGGCACCATGAAATCCTCAACCTTGCTGATGGCGACATTAGCTGCCGCCTTCACCCTGGTCGGCGGCGTTGCCAATGCCGCTGTGGCCGTCACTTTCACGCAGCCGGAAAAATATGCCGACATGCCTTTTGGTTCCTATGACAAGGAACGGGTCTTGGAGGATCTGCACAAGCATTTCGACAAATTGGGCGCCACCCTGCCGGCCGGACAGGACCTGAAAATTGAGGTCCTCGACATCGATCTTGCCGGACGAATCGAACCCAGTGCAAGGGCGTCGCGCGATTTGCGTGTCATGCGCGGCAGCGCCGATTGGCCCGCCATCACGCTGCGCTACAGCCTCGAATCCCAGGGAAAAGTGCTTAAGAATGGCGAGGAGCGCATCGCCGACATGGCATATCTGAGCGGCTACAACCATTACAATTCGGGCGAAAATCTTCGCTACGAAAAGCAAATGCTCGATCGCTGGTTCAGAAAAACGCTGTCCCCCGCGAAGCCGGACAAGCCGCGCTGACGAAACGCAGGATCCGCGCCAATCCACCTCTTTTGGCAGGCGCCCATCAGGTAGGTCCAATCGCAATCGACCCGCCCGGGCGCCGAAATGCACACGCTTCGGCGCTTTCGCCCACCATTTCCTTCATTTCGTCGCAATCCATTTGAAGGTGACACTGCTGCCACCTAAAGTCTCGGCATCTAACCACGGGTCGCCATCAACCCGAGCCGAAAGCGCCAGGAGCAGCGAATGAAGACCGAATTCAAGACCGTCGTCAAAGATAACATCACCACCGCCGCCGTACTGGCTGCCACCTTTGTGGCCGTCGCGGGGGCCGTGCTGGACAGCTCCGACGCGAACGCCCCCCGTGCCGCCGCGCGGTGGCCGGTCCAGCGCATGGAAACCATCACCGTCCAAGCGCCGCGCGATCAGGTCGCCACGCTTGAGACAGTCTTGGTCAACGCTTCGCGCGATGCCAGGATCCTGATTGCGCTGAACTAGGCGGGCAGGCCTTTGTCCCAGTATTCCGACATGCGCCGGCGCATGTTCGCGTCGGGCACTTCACCCCGGAGGGCATTCATGTTCTCCGCCATGTGCGCAGCCTGCGACGTCGCACGTATGGCGCAGGTCACGGCCGGATGGGCAACGACAAAATTCAGGAAGTAATCGGCCCATCATAGGCAGCCCAGCTCGGCTGCCCAGGCAGGTAGTGCGCTGCCCCGCACTTGCCGAAACAGGGCGCCGCCGTCGAACTGCCGATTGATGATGACCGCGGTGCCACGGTCCCGTGCCAGCGGCAACGGGCGCGACTCCGCCGCGCGATCCGCCAGGTTGTAAGTAAACTGTACAAAATCGAATCGCTCGCGTTTCATTGCCGCCTCAAGGTCCTCGTGGCGGCGACCGTGCGAGGTGGTGATGCCGATATATCGGATCCGGCCCGCGGCCTTCCATGCTTTCAGCGTCCTGAGATGCGTTTGCCAATCGAGCATGTTGTGAATCTGCATCAGATCGAACCTCGGCTTGCCGGGCAAGGTGGGGCTTCCCGCGCGCCAGAGCGCCAGGGAGGTCGCCATTTGTCCGGCACCGGCCGCTTCGCCAATCGTCCACACCTTGGAGGCCGCAAATACCTGTTCACGCTTGGGCACGGCATTTACCCCGGGGCGCAACAATTCGCCGATCCCCTGTTCGGACGAGCCGTACATTGGCGACGTGTCGATGAGAGCGCCGCCAAGGTCGAAAAAAGTCCGCAACACCGCCCGCAGCTGATCTGTCCTGACGGCCGAATCAGTTCTCTCCGCAATGTCGAAAGTCAGCCATGATCCCATCCCAACCGCCGGAATCCGCTCACCGCTAGCCGGGATCATCTTCAACAATGTGCCGCAGATGGGCGACCGGTCAGGCTGGGTTACCGGCAACGCGGCCCATGACGGTGCCGCCAACAATCCCCCGAGGCCCGACAGGGAGGTGACGAATGTGCGCCGCTGACGATTGAAGGGAGGCCGCATGCGGATCAACTCGGAAACATAATGAATGCCAGTTGGATGACAGACGGTATTTTTTGTTCCGCCATTGCTGAATTCGTCCTGTTTTGGCGCTTTCGCACGTTGTTTCCACCATTTCGTCGCAATCCGATTGAGGGCCAGCCGCCGCGTGAATAAAGTGGCGACAACAACAGCCCGATGCCCATCGCATCCAACCGGAGACAAGCATGAAAACCGCCTACCTAAAAGCCAACTGGAAAGACAACATTGCCGCAGCGACTATCCTGATCGCCACCATGGTCGCGATTGTCGGCACGATCGGCAATAGCACCGAAGCCCGCGCCGGCCAGGGTCCAGTCACGCAGCAAATGGACACCATCGTGGTGACCGCGCCACGAATCGAGATTGCCCGGATGGACACGATCGTCGTGAGCGCATCGCGCAATAGCGAACTCTTCGTTGCCGCCAACTAACCGGAATTTGCGCACGGCCCGTCGCATGTTCAATAGAAACCGGCAACCAGGAGAACGGCATGATGGAACGACAATTCCGCAGCGCACGATGAAACTCTAGCACTGGTGCGGCTTTTCGGTGGGAAAACCGCCAGAAGCCGCACCAGTACTAGAGTTTCACCATTTAAGAACGCAAGTGGCGGGCCCGGGTCCGCCGTTTGCACCGAACCGTTTTGCCGCTCGAAACCTTTCCACGTTCAACATGTCAATGGATGCGGCCAACGGGTGGGCGAACCGATATCCATCAACAAAAATTGCGATGCCGGATCATATGCACCGCGACGAGTTCGCTCAGGCTACTTTCTATGCACCGCGCCGCGTGACAAAAATTTTGAGCGTTGGCCGACGGCTTGCAGGGCGCGCATCAGCGTGCTCCGTGTCAACTTTGGCAGCCGCAACGATCTGCTCAGCGGTTATCGAGGACGCACTGAAGGTGTTGGCGGCCAGAGGGGTGATCCTGGGCGACACGGTGGAGCTAGCCAACGCCGGAAAGTTTGACTAGAGCGAACTGGAGGTCTTGCTGTACGAACTGAAAGCCGACATGGCGGCTTACTTGGCGGAATTCGCGACGGGATCGAGTTTCAAAAACGCTGAAAGACATTATTGATTTCAATGAGTGCCATCGTGATCGAGAAATGTGTCACTCAGGACAGGAGTATTGCCAGCGCGCCGATACCAAAGGCGGGCTCGACAGCAGGGAATACTTCGACGCGCCCGCCAACAATCACCGTTATGCGCGCGCCGAAGGCCTCGACCAGGTGACCAATGAATAAGACCGTGAACCCGGCCGCCTGATGTGAATACCGCCAGTGGGTACCGGCAGTTTGTTATGCCGGTGCCCGCTTGCCAGTCGAGGATTTTTTGCGCGCGGCCACCAGGCCGGCCGTGAGCCGGTCTATGAACACGTCCGGGTTTGCCTTGCCGCTGGTCGCCAGAAATTCCTGCACCTTGACGATCAGATCGAATATTTCCGCGATCGAATCGCAGGATTCAATCCGCCCACGCAGTTTTTCGGCTCCTTTGCCGAGCGCCAGTTTCGCTTCGACCAACAATAGGCGCTTGGCTTCGTCGAGTTCTGTCACGGGCGCTTTTTCCGGCATCGTAGCCGGTGCCGGCAGGGGTGCGGAGGCGCGTACGCGCGCGGGTGAAGGCGCAGGTACAGGTGCTAGTGTGCGTGCGGGTGCAGGTGTGGCTGCTAGTGCACGCGAAGGTTCTTTGGTCTCGACTGGTGGCTCGACGGTGTGGCTCGGCGCGGCGACACTCGCTTCAGCCAGCGAGTCTGTCGCGACCAGACCTGCTGACATTAATTTGCCCAGCGCCGCATGGACCGCGATGAGGTCGCCAGACATGGCAAGCAATTGCTCAAGCGAACGGAAGCCATCTATTCTTTCAAGCAAACGGAGCTGGGTGCTATCCAGTTTCGCGCTCTTTTGCGCGGCGCGTGCCTTGGGCGTGACATGAAGCACCGCATCGGAAAAAGTGGCGAGGTCGAGCAGGGCCCGGCTGATCTTGAGAACGCTGTTTTCCATGAAAGGGCGGTTGCGGCGGCAGAGAAAAGGCAGTGACGCACGCGAAAGGTGCGAGAGCGCACTATACGGCTGAATCGCGATTTGAGAAATTGACCCCGGTTACTTTTCACAAATGTTCACGCGGCAGAGGCGGCAACCGGGAATACTAGGTCTCGGGCGTTTGGAACCGTCAAGGCCGGTAAGAAAGTGGCATTTGTCCGTCGTGGCCGGCGAATTCTGGATTCAGGTGCCCCCCAAGGTCGATGAACACCAAGTCCGGATCTGTGCGGCTACGGCAGTTGCCGGCGCCTTTCGTATTCGATGCGTGCCTGCTCGGTCTCGCGAACGATGCGGGCAAGTTGGCGCTCCTCTTCTTCGCGGGCACGCTCGGATTCACGTGCAAGCTGCGCGCGTTGCCGTTCGAAGTCGGCATTTGCCTGCTCCGATTCGCGCTTGGTGCGGGCATTTTCGGCGTCCTGCTCTGAATTCGCTTTGGCGGCACGCAGTTTCGCCACATGCCGCCGCTCCAAGTCCCACGCCGCCGGGTCAAAGCGGCAGCCCAGGCCGGCACCCGCCACGCTTTCCCAGTTGGCGGACAGGCACTGCCACTGAAGCGGCTCGCTACCAATAGTCTCACCGGTCACGGGCAGGAAAATGGCCCGTACGCGTCCGTCCTTGGCTTTTTCATCGAGAAGCAGTTCGATCACGCCGCCTTCCCGCACGTTCAATTCCGCTACCTGGCTCGCACCGTCGATTCGCCCAAGCCTGACGGATCCACCCACAAGCTGTAAAGCCTCGGCATTGGATTCGGCGAAATGCAGGTCAGACTGGAACTTCTCAGTTTGCGCAATCTTCAGGACCTGCACGGCACGGACGAGGGCCGGGGTCGCAATTTCAGCCCGTGGCGCCCCACGCATGACGAACATCACCAGATAGATCGTGGCGAGCGCAGAGGCAACGAGGATACCAATCTTCATGTGAAACGCCGAAACGCGCCACGCCTTTGCGTCGCCTGCCGAACCTCTTCGGAGCCCACTACCGGTATCGTTGCGCGTTTCATTCTGGTGCCGTGCCGCCGAACCGGATTGCCAGCATGACTGGCCGCGCCATCACCACAAACAATGCCGCAACCAACGCCCGAACGGCTTGCGGATCGCTCATGTCCGGCAGCCGCGCCGGCGCAAAGAGGGGGTGGCGCGGGAACCGGGCCAAGGCGATCCGTGCGCCAGCCACCACCATACCGGCGAAGACGGTGAGTACATTTCGGAGCATGTTCGGCAAATGGCAGGCAAAGCAAACATTGTAATGGCAACCTGTTGACCGGACTGCTGTCCGATGAGCGCAGTTGGCACGTGCGGGTGGAGGCCGCCTATCAGGACATGTATCTTTCATTCGGCAGGCGCATTGATGGGCCAACCAGACCTTTCGTTGCTTGCGACTATCGTCACCGGTACGTACCATGGGGTTCGAGCCCGATACAGAGTACCCCTCAGGAATTCACCATGACCCATCGTTTGTCCCGCGACGAATTTGACGCGCTCGAGCAAGTTGCCAAGGCAACTAAATCCGCCCGGCCGAGCGCCTGCATCGCCAGGAATGCCAAGCGTCTCGTCGGCATCAAGTTTCTATCGTCCCGAAAGGATGGCAGCTATGCGTTGACCGGAAAGGGACACGAGGCGCTGCTGGTCAACAAGTGCATCGCCGGTTTACGTGCACTCGCGGCCGACGCGAACACGCAGCTTGACGACGCAGTCGCCAATTTTCTCGGCCGGAAAGGACACATCGTCACCGGCGCGACGCCCGGCCGTTACGAGATCACGCCGAAGGGGCGCGAATGCCTTGAGGACATCGCCAACAATCCCTGAGACCCGCCACGTGGTAGGCGGGCGACAGGCGTGGTGGAATGCACGGGCCCGTTCTTCGATCGACAGGCTGCCGGCTCAGGCGGATAACGTCTTTACGCAACTGGCGTGCGGCGGTCAGTCCGGCTGACGAAAGGTCTTAGTACCGGCGGCGATGATCGTAGGATTCGTGCCGCGATCCGTAGTGGCCGCGACGTGGCGAAGCGTAGCGTCCGACATAAACCGGCGCACGGTATCCCGCATAAATGACCGGATAACTGTCATACACCGGCGGCTGCACGTAAACCACACGGCGCGGTTCGTAGCGCGCTTCGTAGCGCGGCTCTTCATAATAAGGCTCGTATGCGACCGGCGGCGCGTAGTACGTCGGCTCTGGCGCATACCGGCCATAGTCGCGCCGATCGCGACGGTAATAATTGTCTTCCGCGGAACTGCCGATGACGGCGCCTAGGATGGCGCCGGCGACTGCCCCGTGCGCCCCGCCAAAGTGACTTCCAACCACCGCGCCCTCCACCGCACCAATTACAGCGTGATCTGCGGCATGTGCTTGTACGCTGACAAGTGATCCGGCTGCCAGTAGCAATGCAATCGCAATCTTGTTCATGGTTCACTCCTTTTTGGGGAAACCCGGGTGGGCCAGATGATTGTATGCCTCAATGGCCCGGAATTCCTGATTAGCGACTAACGCGCGAATGCCGCGCACGGATGACCGGTTGCCTGCAGTCCTACAAACGTCGGCCGTTCGGCCGTTCCGGTCGCTACCAGCGGGTGATTGCGGCCACAACCGACCCCGGCGGGTCCTGCGCCCCCCACGACGCCCACCACGGCTCCCGGCAAGGCGCAACGCGATACCGGTTTGACCGGCAAATCGGCGTTTCGCGCGCCAATTTTCGCAATTGGTCGCAATCCGTTTGAGCGCTCGTCGGCTCTTCCGTAAAGTTCAGTCAACAACCAAGCAGCACCCACCACCGACCCCAAGGAGAAATACATGAAAACCGAATTCACACTGAATATACGCAGCAACAAAGACAATATCGCCAGCGCAACCATCCTCGCCGTTTGCCTGTTCGCCCTCGCCAGCGGCGCGCTGACGAGCAGCCCGGCCGCCGCCAACCACGCCACCGAGGTGGCTGTCCAGGTGCTGGACCCCATCGTCGTCACCGCCTCGCGCGGTCCCGACGCCACGCTCGACACGATCGTCGTGAGCGCGTCGCGCAAGACGCAGCGCGCCTGATCGGCGCCAATTGGGTCGGAAAAAATGGTGAAGTAACAGCAGGACGGGCGCAAAGCAACTCTTGCCCGGCAGGAAAACAAAACGGCGGACTTCGGTCCGCCGTTTTGTTTTCGGTATTACCCGCACGATCGGTGCGGCAAACTCGGTCGGGGCGCCTACCAACGCTGAAAGCTGCCGGCCGCGCCAACGTGCCTGCACCCCCCGCGTCAGAAATAGCCTTGCACGCTTTCCTCGGCGCGCCGCATGTCGATACGCAGCAGGTCGCGCAGGATGGCGGTGTGGCCCTGGCCAGCAATCACAACAACACGCTCGCCCGGCGTGGCATGTCGCTGGATGTTGGCATACATGCGGAAATTACGCTGCCACCAATGCGCCGAAGCGTCCGCACCAAGGAATTTCCGTTTTTCCGCGCCGACCGGATTCAGCCAGAGATAAAAGTCCTTGTTAAGTCGGTCGAATTCCGCGGAATTATTCTTTTGCAGCAGTTCGCGCAGGCTCAGCGTACGGTGGTCGGCCTGAAAGCTGCCGGACAGCTCTGTGATCATCGCCTCGAGCGCCTTCATCGTTTCCGGCTCCTGCTTCGGCAGGTATTCCCACAACGCGCCGTCCGCCGGCGTGTCGCGCTCGTCGAACCCATGTACCTGCGTCAGGCCGGATGCCTTGGCAATGCGAAAGCCGAGCTGGTATATCTCGTTGAGCTTCAGTTCGAACCTCCCCGCCAGATAGTCGGTGTAGCGCTGGTTCATGACTTTATCGTTGGCAGGCGGATATTCCAGCAGCACGCGGGTCGGCTTGAATTGCGCGATGCGTGTGGCCAGGGCCGCGAGGTAGGCCTGCTCGGCCGGTCTCGTCACATCGACCGGCGTGAACTTGACCGCGTCCAGGCCCGGGTTATCGAAATGAAACAGGCCTATCAGCATGACTCGCCCGGGCGACGGCGCGTTTGCCGGCACGGGGCCTTCGGCCGCAACCGTCCAGGTGACAAACAGGGCGAGGCAAAGCGCGAGCACGCGCCGGGCGAGTACTTTCATGTAGATCCTTCCGGGTAAGGGGGCGTGGCCAGCCCGAGGCCGGTTCGTCGGATTAGACGCGCGAGCGAGGACCGTCAGATGTGCCGAGACCCGGCCGCGAGGGAAGAAGAAATCCTTGACACCTGGTGTAGCTCCCTCCATCACTCGTCAAGAAAGCGCTCAGTCAGGTGGATTGCAGCGTCCATCAATCGTTCAACCGCATCACGTTCATCCACGGCCACGGCATTTCACGCACGACTTTTCGCAATTTGTCGCAATGCATTTGAGGTGGTCGTCAGACTTCCGTAAAGTTCGGTCATCAGCAACGCCACCACCGACCCCAAGGAGATTTAAATGAAAACCGCATTCACACTGAATTCCCGCAGCAACAAAGACAATGTCGCCACCGCCACCCTGCTCGCCATCGGCCTGTTCGCCGTCGCCAGCGGCCTGTTCACCAGCCGCCCGGCTGAAGCCAACTTCGTGGCGATGGATGTGCAGACGCTCGAGCCAATCGTCGTGACCGCGCCGCGTGTCACGCACACCACGCTTGACACCATCGTCGTCACCGCACCGCGCATCGCCAGCGTGTCGTAACGCATCCGCCGGAAGGGTCGGTGAAACCGGTGAGCTGATTGCGGTTTTGCAACAACGCGCAGGAGGTTTTCGCGCGGCAGTATCGACAGCGGACTCCGGTCCGCTGTTTCGTTTTTGGGTGCGGTCCGGTGAAGACCAACGATGGCCAGATTCCTCGGTGGGCCCACGTTAACCACATAAATCCAATCTAGTAACTTGGCCTCGACGGCGGATTCCAATTGAGACTCCTCCTGAATCAACTTTTTGCACATCCAGGCACCCCTGCACATGCGTATCGAAGCGACACGGCAACCGCCCACAAACCGATACGGAGGAATGATGAAGAATACCGAACGCGTTGGCGCGATGTACCAGGCCTTCGGCACAGGCGATATCCCCACCCTGCTTGGTTTTCTCGACGACAACGTCGATTGGGAGTACACCGGCAGCTATGACGATCTTCCGTGGTACCAACGCCGGCGGGGCAAGGCTGGTGCCACTGCGTTTTTCCAATCACTGGCCGACTTCGAGTTCCACGTATTCAATCCGACGGCCATCCTCGATGCGCCCGGCGGCCTGGTTGTGAGCCTGGTCGCGATCGACCTCACCCTGAAGCGCAACAGCGCACGCATCATCATTCCGGATGAGGTCCACCTGTTCTATTTCAGTGAGGCGGGTAAGGTCATCAAGTTCGCCCACCGGGTGGATACGCATCTGTTCTGGAAGGCGATGCAGACGTAATGGCTTTGCCTCCTGGCTGTTTCTTCTCGCAGCGTATACCTCGTCGCACGATGTCACAGCGAGTATCGTCAATCAATGCGCAACATGGTCAACGTGGTAGGCCAGGCGAAACTGCGGTGAAGTAATTCTGACCTTACAATGGTCGGGCGAACCCGAAAGAGTTGCACTGGCCACTCGCGGGTTTTCCAGGGGCTCGGCAAGCTGGTCTTGAAAGGCGCCTTGATGCTGCGATCTAGCCGCGCCCTCCCTTTCTCCGCCGGCGGATGGATGGCAAGCCGACAGGTCATTTGCCGACGCCAAAGCAAAGAGCCGGGTCATTCCGTCCAACGTCGCTCTTGCGATAAGTTGCTGCAACGCGTCTGTGTGTCCAAGCACTTGCACACGATTGTAGAAGACTACGTATTCCGAGAAGAAACCCCTATCCAATTTACCCGTGCCCGGCTCAACGCGAAAATCAATCGTTTAATACATTTCTTGACCACGTCTAATGCGCCTCTTCCCAATTCCTCCCCACCCCCGGCTCCGCCACCAGCGGCACCAGCAGCTTCGCCACATTGGTCATCAGCCCCGGCACATTGGCTCGCACCCGTTCCAGTTCTGATTCCGGCACCTCCAGCACCAGTTCGTCGTGCACCTGCATGATCATTCGCGTGGCAAGTCTTTCGCTTTCCAGCCAACCCTGCACCGCGATCATCGCGAGCTTTATCAGGTCTGCCGCCGTGCCCTGCATCGGCGCGTTGATGGCCGCGCGTTCGGCACCTTGGCGGCGGCCCTGGTTGCCACTCTTGATATCCGGCAGCCACAGCCGGCGGCCGAACACGGTTTCCACATAGCCGCGTTCGTGTGCTTCGTTGCGGGTGCGGTCCATGTAGGCCTTCACGCCGGGATAGCGGGCGAAGTATTTGTCGATGTAGCTCGCGGCGGCGGCACGCTCGATGCCCAGATTGCTGGCAAGGCCGAAGGCGCTCATGCCATATATCAATCCGAAGTTGATGACCTTGGCGTAACGGCGTTGCTCGCTCGATACTTCCTCGCGCGTGACGCCGAATACTTCCGAGGCGGTGGCGCGGTGAACATCCTCGCCCTTGGCGAAGGCGTCGAGCAGGCCGGGATCGCCGGACAAATGCGCCATGATGCGCAGCTCAATTTGCGAATAGTCGGCGGACAGGATCTTGCTGCCGGGCGGGGCAATGAAAGCTTCGCGGATGCGGCGCCCTTCGGCAGTGCGCACCGGGATGTTTTGCAGGTTGGGATCGTTCGACGACAGGCGCCCCGTGACGGCGATTGCCTGCCCATAGTTAGTATGCACGCGGCCGGTCTTCGGGTTGACCATGCGCGGCAGTTTGTCGGTATAGGTGCTTTTCAGTTTCGAGACACTGCGGTAATCGAGAATGATTTTTGGCAGCGGGTAATCCTCGGCGAGTCTCGCCAGCGTCTCTTCATCGGTGGACGGCGCGCCGCCGGGCGTCTTCTTCAGCGGCTTGATGCCCTTTTTGTCGAACAGGATTTCGGCAAGCTGCTTGGGTGAGCCAAGATTGAAAGGCTGGCCCGCTTCCGTGTGCGCCTTGGCTTCGAGCTCCAGCATCTTCAGGCCCAGTTCGCCGCTTTGCTTGTCCAGCAAGGCGCCGTCGATCAGCACCCCGTTTCGCTCCATCGTCAGCAGGACGTGGGTGGTGGGCATCTCGATCTGTTCGTAAACGTATTTCAATTTGTCGTCGCTGGCGATCTGCGGGTACAGTGCCCCGTGCAATTGCAGCGTGATGTCAGAATCTTCCGAGGAATACCGGGTTGCGGTGTCGATGGACACCTGGTCGAAACTGATCTGCGAGGCGCCCTTGCCGGCGACGTCTTCGAAAGAGATAGTGTCGGTCGCGTCGAGGTGACGCGTGGCCAGCGACCCCATGTCGTGGCGCTGGTGGCTTTCCAGCACGTAGGACTGCAGCAGCGTGTCGTGCTGGTAACCCTTAACCGCAATGCCGTGATTGGCGAACACGTGCAGATCGTATTTGATGTTCTGGCCGAGCTTCTTCTTGCTCTCGTCTTCCAGCCACGGGCGCAGTTTGGCGAGGGACTCGTCGAAGTCGAGCTGGTCGGGGGCGCCGGGGTAAATGTGCCGCAGCGGCAAGTAGGCGGCCTCGCCCGGCACGCAGGCAAAGGACAGGCCGACAATCTGCGCCTGCATATGATCAAGGCTGGTGGTTTCGGTATCGAGCGCGACAAGATCGGTTGCATTGAGCCGGGCGATCCAGGCGTCAAGTTGCGCGGCGGTGGATATGGTTTCGTATTGGCGGGTGTTGATAAAGGTATGCGCACTGAAAATCCCCCCCGGCCCCCCTTTTGCATAGGGGGGAGATTCCGCCTGCGATGATTCAGCCCCTCCCTTTGACAAAGGGAGGCTGGGAGGGATTTGCGATGCCGACCAGCGCGCCGCATTGGAGTCCTTGGTCGCCTGTTTGAAGACACCGGCATCGGCGCCTTCGCCGAGACTCGGCGGTGTGTCCGCGCCTTTATGCAGCGCCGCGCGCATCCCCTTGAAGCCAAAATGCTCGTACAACTGGTCGAGCTTCGCCATGTCGCGTTGCTTGTGGTCGATGGTGTCGAAATTGAACGGCAGCGGCACATCGCACTTCACCGTGACCAGCGTGCGGCCGGTGGGCAGCCAGTCGAGTGCCTTGCGAAGATTCTCGCCGACCACGCCCTTGATGTTGGCGGCATTGGCGATGACGCCGTCAAGTGAGCCATATTCGGCGATCCACTTCGCCGCGGTCTTGGGACCGACTTTTTCCACGCCGGGGACGTTGTCGACGTTATCGCCCATCAGCGCCAGGTAATCGATGATGCGGTCCGGCGGCACACCGAATTTTTCGGTGATGCCCGCCACACCCAGTTTTTCGTTGGACATCGTGTTGTACCAGAGCACGCCGTCCTCGACCAGTTGCGCGAGGTCCTTGTCACCGGTGGAAATGATGGTTTCCACGCCGCGCGCAACCGCGTGCTTGGTCAGCGTGCCGATAACGTCGTCGGCCTCCATGCCGGCGACCTCGATGCATGGCCAGCCCAGGGCCTCGGCGACTTCGCGGATGTGTTTTATCTGGTGGGCAAGGTCTTCCGGCATCTTTTCGCGGTTGGCCTTGTACGCCGGATAAATGTCGTCGCGAAAAGTCTTGCCCTTGGGATCAAACACGCAGGCGCTATAATCTGCCGGATACTCATCACGAAGTTTGTTGAGCATGTTGACCACACCGAATATCGCGCCGGTGGGGTCACCGGACGGAGACCGAAAGTCCGGCATGGCATGGAACGCGCGATAGAAGTAGCTCGAGATATCGACGAGCAGCAATCGTGGGTGCGGGCCGGACCGGGGACGGGTGGTGTCGGTAGCGCTCATGGGGGAAAAGTAAGTTGACGCAAGATAAAAGCGGCACCAATGGCGGCGCCCGGGCGATTTCCAAGATTCCCAAGCTGGCCGATCCGGAACTGCAACAACAATCGTTGACCGCCGCGCGCGACTCGTGGTGGATGTTCAACATTATCGCCGAAATGGTTACGGCGGCAGACAAGCTGGCTGCGGTCGCGCCGGCGGTGGCGATCTTCGGCAGCGCGCGCATGGCCGAGGGCCATCCCTACTATGCGCTGACCGAACAGATTGCCCAGCGGCTGTCCGATTCGGGATTTTCCGTCGTGTCCGGCGGCGGTCCCGGCCTGATGGAAGCGGCCAACAAGGGCGCCCTGGCAGGCAAAAGCCCCAGCGTCGGACTGAATATCCTGTTGCCTTTCGAAAAGGGTGGCAATGGTTTCCAGGATGTGTCGCTCACCTTCCAGCATTTTTTTGCGCGCAAGGTGATGTTCGTCAAACACGCCGGCGCCTACGTGGTCATGCCGGGCGGCTTCGGTACGCTTGATGAGTTGACCGAGGCGCTGACGCTGATCCAGACCGGCAAGATTCGCCGCATTCCGATCATCCTGGTAGGCAGCGGGTTCTGGAAAGGACTGGTCGAATGGCTGAAGACCACGATGGTGAACGAAAAGGTCATCAGCGCTTCCGACCTGGACCTGTTCAAGATCATCGACGAGCCGCAACAGGTGGTGGACGCGATATTCGAACACTATGCCAATCGCAGCTTCCTGCCGAACCTGGATGAGCGTGCGCTGGAAATGAGTCTTTGAGTCTTTCTTGAAATGGGCGTGACGCGCGGTCAGGCGCGTTCACCGCAAAAAATACCGCCGCCTTTCCAAAGTCGGCACAAACAGTGTTTCTGAGTTGGCCCGCAACGATTCCGCCGGAGTTTCCCATGCGTGTACTGATAGTCCTCATCGCCGCTTCACTGTCACTTCCCGCCTTTGCCCAGAGCCAGGCGCGACCCCGCCCCAAGGATGTGCAGGTGGTCGAAGATCTGGCGACGCCGCCCCGCGTCAAGGACGGTAAGCCCGCGCCGGACCCCATCGTCACTACCCGCAAGAACGGCGACGACACCATCTACGAATATCGCATCAAGGGCAAGCTGTACCAGCAAAAGATCCAGCCCGCCAAGGGACCGGCCTACTACCTGATCGACGAAAAGGGTGAAGGCAAGTTCACTCGCGTGGACGGGCCGGAGCCAAAGATCTCGGTGCCGATGTGGGTGCTGCTGGAATGGTAGAAGGCGGATGCGGCCGACCGTATGCAGAGGCGCGGCACGCTGTCCCCGCATGGTTCGATCGTCGCATGACGTTCCCGCTCGTCCTTCCGTCTGATTCATGAGCGTTTTCACCCCGGTCACCGTCGATGAAGCGCGCGCGTTCGTCGCGCCCTATCATGTCGGCGACATCATCGACTTTCAGAACATCGCCGCCGGCGTGGAGAATTCCAATTTCTTCGTGACCACCACGCAGGGCCGCTATGTTCTGACCATTTTCGAGAAGATACCGCGCGCGGATCTGGACTTCTACATGGGCCTGATGTCGCACTTGCGTGCCCTGGGCATTCCCTGCGCAGCGCCCATCGAGACCGCCGATCACACGGTCCTGGCGGTACTGCACGGCAAACCGGCGGCGCTGGTATCGCGTCTCGCCGGCAACGATATTGCGCACCCGACTCCCGCCGATTGCCGTGCGGTGGGTGAAGCGCTGGCGCGCATGCACACCGCCGCCGCGTCGTTCACCCTGAAGATGCCTAACTGGCGCGGACTTTCGTGGTGGAAGCGCTACGCCGGCGAACTCGAACCGCATCTTTCCGCGTCCGAAAGCGAGTTGCTGGCGGCGGAGGTGGCCTATCAGGCCGGGTTTGACTTGCTCGCGCTGCCGCGTGGCGTGATTCACGGCGATCTGTTTCGCGACAATATTCTCTGGGACGACCACGGCACCCATCACACGCCGCAGATGATCGATTTCTATTTCGCCTGCGAAGAGCACCTGCTGTTTGATGTGGCCGTCACCGTCAATGACTGGTGCCTTGATTTTGCCGCGTATCCCGGCGCCAACCTGAACGAGGCCAACACCCGCGCCTTGCTGCAGGGATATGCCTCGATCCGTGCCTTCGTACCTGCCGAACGTGCCGCCTGGCCGCAAATGCTGCGCGCGGCGGTATTGCGAACCTGGCTGGGCCGGCTCGGATATCATTATTTTCCGCGTGACTCGGAGCTGACCCATCCGAAAGACCATCCGTTTTCGGAGCGGCTGCTGCGGCACCATATCGATTTCGCGCCGCGGCATCTGGCGTTGATGGCCACCCTTCCCCAAGAATATGCAAGTCATTGACGCACCCGCCAACGCCGGTATCGGCTGGATCCGGCAATCGTTCGCCATGTTCACCGCCCAGCCCGCAGGATGGATTTCCCTGCTGGCATGCTGGATGTTGCTGACGCTGGTGGTGTTTGTGGTGGTTCCGATTATCGGGCCTGCGCTCGCGACCATGTTGCAACCGGGACTGTTTGCCGGCTTCATCATCGCCGCCCGCGATCAGGAAGCCGGACAGCCGGTCACGTTGTCGCGGCTGTTCGCGGGTTTTCGTTTCAATGGCCGCGCGCTGCTGATGCTCGGGTCGATCACCTTGCTCGCGGAAATCCTCACCGTCGTCGTGCTCGGCCTGATCGGGTTCCCGCGCACCATTCCGCTGGAGGCGAACGGCTGGCCGGACATGCGCGCCTACGCGCAACTGCTCGACGGCAAGGAGTGGATGGTGCTCGCCGGCGTCGGCCTGATGTTGCTGATCAAGGCGATCCTCTGGTTCGCGACTCCGCTGCTCGCCTTGCATCCGATGCGTGCCGGCCATGCGATACGCTGGAGCTTCTATGCTTTCGTCGGCAACTTCGTGCCGATGCTGCTGTTTGGCGTCATGATGTGCGGCGTGTTTTTCCTGGCCGCGATGCCCTGGCTGCTCGGCCTGCTGGTGGCCCTGCCCATGTATGCACTGGCCCACTACCTTAGCTACCGGCAGGTGTTTCCGGCCGATTGATTGACCTGCGTGCGGGACATTCAAGCGCGTCAAACCTGCGTCGCGTCGCCATGGCAGGCAATTAAGTTTCTGTTAGTATAAATATATTATTAAATAACAATACTGCAATAATGCTGCGGCGATGCGGCTAAACGTAAGTTTTTTATGTGCCTGCCACTAATTGGGGGCGGTTCATACACTTTCTGCCTTTGAGGCTTTCATGAAATATCTGCTGTCGCTTCTGCTGTTGGCCACCGTCCCGGTCGCCGCCAGCGAAATTGTCATCGGCCAGTCGGCGCCCCTGTCGGGCGGCAACGCCGACCTGGGCAAGGATATCCGCAACGGGGCACTCGCCTACTTCAAGAAGATCAACGATGGCGGCGGCGTAAACGGCGCGTCGATCAAACTGGTGACGCTCGACGACAAGAACGAAACCAAGCTGTCCGGGGAAAACACCCGGAAACTGGTCGACGAGCAAAATGTGGTGGCCTTGTTCGGCTACGCGTCGTCAACGCTGAGCATTCCCGCCATGCCGGCTGTCAAGGAGAGGAAGGTGCCGTTCTTTGCGCCCTTCACCGGCGCCGACACCATTCGCAAGCAGAATGATTACGTCTACACGGTGCGCGCCACCTACGCCGATGAGATCGAGAAGATCGTCAACTTCTGGGGCAGTCTCGGCTCGACGCGAGTGACGGTGCTGCATTACGACGATGCCGTCGGCAAGCAGAATTTTGAGACCGTCGCGCGATCGCTTGAGAAGTTCGGCAAGAAACCGGTGAGCGTATCCATCAAGCGCAACGCCGACGTTCTCGCGGGCAGCATTCAGGAAATCATCGGGTCCAACCCGCAAATCGTGGTGGTCACCACCTTGTATGCGCCGATTGCGCAGGCGGTGAAGATGCTGAAGACCGCCAACAAGCAATACATGGTGTCCAGCCTGTCTTTTGCCGGCGCCAGCCAGATTGCCAAGGCGCTGGGCACCGATGCAGCGGGCATTTCCGTTGCGCTGACCGTGCCGACGACCAAGCAGCAGTCGATACCGGTCGTCTAGGAGTGTGTGGGCGCGTGGGCCGCGTTGGGGCAGACGGAATCCATGTCGGTGACCGCGCTGGAGTCCTGTATCGCGGCCAAGGTGCTGGTCGAAGGAATGAAGAAAGCCGGCAAGGAAGTGACCCGGGAATCGCTGCAAAAATCGCTCGCGGCGCTGGGCCGCGTCGATACCGGCGGATTTATCGTCGAATTCAAGCCCGGTTTCCATCACGGCGGCAAATACGTGGACATCGCGGTCATTCGGAAGAACGGCGAGCTGTTGAGTTGATTCACGCCGCCGGGACGGCGCACCGCGGCTGACGCGCAGGCGGGATGGTTGCCGCAGTTCACAGGCGCGGGCAATTCGGCCTGTACAATTCCACCATCCTTTTCCGGCTCCGCCATTCAATGCGCTTCCTTGTATTGTGTTTCACCCTTGCCGGCACGGCTTTCGCCGCGACGCCAGCCGCCCCACCCACCGTCCCCCCGGTTGCCACCACCGGCGCATCACTATCCGCCAGTGCCGAAGCAATCTATCGCGATGCCAAGCCGCGCCTGCTGCAAATCCGCACCTTGCTGAACAGCGCATCGCAAAAATCTTCGACCGGTTCCGGTTTCCTGGTGAGCGCCGACGGACTGGCGATCACCAACTATCACGTCGTCTCGCAGCACGCGCTTGAGCCGCAGACCTACCGCATGGAGTACGTGTCTGCCGACGGCACCCGCGGCAACCTGAAACTGCTGGCCTTCGACGTCATCAACGACCTGGCACTGGTGCAGCTCGACAAGGGCGGCTGGAGCCATTTCGAATTCGACCAGCGGGCGCTGTCCGGCAATCTGCCGCGCGGTGAAAAACTGTTCAGCCTCGGCAACCCGCTCGATATCGGCTTCGCGGTGATGGAAGGCAATTACAGCGGGCTGGTCGAGCGCAGTTACAGCGAGCGCATCCACCTGTCGGGGCCGATGAATCCGGGGATGAGCGGCGGCCCCACGCTGGCCGGCACCTCGCGCATCGCCGGGGTCAATGTCGCCAAGGCGGTGTTCGCCGAACAGGTGAGCTTCCTGGTACCGGCCAAGTACGCCGCCGCGCTGTTGACCCGGCCACGACTGGTGGAACCGCTGACCGGCAAATCGGCGCGCGCCGACATCGCCCGGCAACTGACCGCGTGGCAGAACGGCCTGTATGCCGCGCTCGAGGCCAAGGGCTTCAAGCCCACGCCCAACGGTTCTTATCTGGTGCCGGAAAGCGCCGCCGACTGGTTCACCTGCGGCGCCCGCACCAACGCCGACGCCAAGCCCGCGCCACGCGCCCGCACCGACTCGTCGAGCTGCAGCATGCAGAATTGGCTGTTCCTGGCTGGCGACCTGTTCACCGGCAACGTGCGTCTTTCGCGCAGCCATTTCAAGGCGATCGACCTGAACAGTTTCCAGTTCGCCAATTTTGTCTCGCAGAGCGCGCGATTGTCCGGCGATGAATCCAACGCCAAACGCTTCACGGCCCCCGCCTGTCACGAAGATGTGGTCGTCGCCGGGGAAAACGACGCCAAGATCAGCCATCCCAAGCTGCGGGTCATGTGGTGCGCCAGCGCATACCGCGACCTCGAAGGGCTATACAACGTCTCGATGATGGCGGTCACCCAGGATCGCCACGATGAGGCGGTGGCCATGACGCTGTCGATGACCGGCGCCACTTATGAGAACGCGACCCGCTTCGGGCAGCGCTTTCTGGCCGAATTGAAGGTCGCGCCATGAGTGCCCACCTGCCATTCTGGATCGAGCTCCTCGACAAGTCCGGGGCGGTGGTGTCGCGGCAGCGCATCCAGGCTGAGGCTGTCACCGTGGGACGCGGTTATGACAACGACGTGGTGATCGACGATGTGTTCGTGTCACCGGCGCATTTGCGCATCGCTTTCGACGCCGAGGGCGCCCTGTGGCTGGAGGACCTCGCCACCGGAAACGGCACGTTCGACGTCATTCGCCAGGCCAACGTCAAGCGCCTGTTGGTGGGTGACGAAGCCTCGGTGCGCATCGGCCACACCGGCCTGCGCATCCGCCGAACCAGCTTCGAGGTGACGCCGGCCTTGCCGATGACCACCGCCCCGGCGCCATTGCTCGCGATGGGCTACGGCAATGCGGCGCTGTTCATGATGGTCGCATTTATCGCCGCGACCACAATGTCGACATGGCTCTCGCAGACCAGCGAATTCAAGCTCGCCGCCTACCTGCCTGTGGGGGTCATCTTTCCGCTGGTGGTACTGGGCTGGGCGGGAATCTGGACGCTGATCACCCGATTGGTGACCAGCCACGGCCAGTTCTTCCGGCATGTGGCGATTGCCTTTGCGTTCATGGTGTCGCTGTTCGCCATCGACCTCGTCGCCGATTTCGCCACCTTTGCGTTTGCCTGGACCGCGTTGCAACGCTGGGTGCCGCTGCTGGTGTGGGCAATATTCGGCGTGCTCTGTTTCGCGCATGTGCGCGCCATCACGATGAAACACAATCGCCTCGTCGGCAGCATTATCGGCGCGCTGGTCATCGTGGCCATCGGCGTGCATGTCTCGCTGCGCGCGGAGAGCGACCGGGTGCAGACTCAACGCATCGCCGCAAAGCTGATGCCGCCGTTCCTGTTGATGAAATCTCCCGTGCCGGCCGACAAATTCTTCAAAGACGCGTTCGCGCTCAAACCGAAGCTCGACGAGGAACGCAAGAAGGAACCGTCGTCAGGCGGAATGTCAATGAGCGACTTCGACTAGACCCAGAGTTTCATAAGTAAACTCCAGCATTGGCGCGCCTTTCCGGCCATAAACGCCCCGCAATGAGCGCCAGTGCTAGAGTTTCAGGTCGAAGTAAGACCCTATGAGAGGGCGGTCAGCTTGGCATACTGCAACGCCAGCCATTTGGTGCCATCGATGCGAAACTTGACTTGCACGCGCGCATCGAGGCCGCTGCCTTCGAAATTCACCACCACGCCCTCGCCGAATTTGGCGTGCATGACGTTCTGGCCGACGGCGAATGGATGCGCATCGGGGCGCCGGGTTTCGAAATTGGCACGCGAGGTGTCTGGCGCGCCCTCACGACCATAACCGGCCTCCCCGGCGGACAGCGCGTTGGAACGATCACCGTGCCGCGCATAGTGCTGCTCGCCACTGCCACGCCCTTCCTGCCAGGCGCCCGAGGATCGACTGCCCCATGGTTGTGCCGTATTCAGTCCGCCTGAATTTCGCGCCGCGGGATACCTCTGTTGGCCCGCGAGGTAACCGGCCTGCTTGTCGGGCACCATGATCCACTTGCACAACCCGGGCGGAATCTCATCGACGAATCGCGACACGATGCCATAGCGCATCTGCCCGTGCAGCATGCGCTGGGCCGCAAAAGACAGGTAAAGCCGTTCGCGTGCGCGGGTAATGGCCACGTACATCAGGCGCCGCTCTTCCTCGATGCTCTCGAAATCGGTGATTGAGTTTTCATGCGGGAACAGGCCCTCTTCCAGGCCGCTCAGGAACACGGCGGTGAATTCCAGGCCCTTGGCCGAATGTACCGTCATTAACTGCAATGCGTCGTCGTGTGCGCCGGCTTCGTGTTCGCCGGCTTCTAGACTGGCATGGGTCAGGAAACCCACCAGCGGCGAGTCCTCAGCATCGTATTCCTCTTCGAATTGCGCGGTGGCATTGATCAATTCGGCCAAATTTTCCAGGCGGTCGGCGCCTTCACGCTCCGCCTGGTAATGGGCCCGCAACCCGCTCTTTTCCAGGCACTCGTCCACCAGCTCCTGCAGGGCTACCGCGGTCGAGGATATTTTCAGGCTCGCGGCGATCGTCAGGAAGGCGCCGAGAGCGGAGGCGGAGCGGCCGCTGATCTCGCCCGCGGTGATGCCCACGGTCGCGGCCGCATGCATGGACACGTTGTCGCGCCGGGCGAGTTCCTGCACCTGTTCCAACGTGCGCGCGCCGATTCCCCGCGGCGGAAAATTGACCACCCGCGAAAATGCGCCGTCGTCGTCGGGGTTCGCGGCGATGCGCAAATAGGCGAGGGCATGCTTGATCTCCTGGCGCTCGAAAAATCGCAGGCCGCCGTACACTTTGTAGGCGACCCCGGCGCGAAACAACGCGTGTTCCAGCACCCGCGATTGCGCATTCGAGCGATACAGCAGCGCCATGTTGATGAGCGCGGTGCCGCCGCGATTGAGCGACTTCACTTCCTCGATGATGAATTGCGCCTCGTCGTTGTCCGACGCGCCGGCATAGATACGGAGGGGCTCGCCCTTGCCCGCTTCGGTCCACAGGTTCTTGCCGAGCCGCTCCTTGTTCTGCTGGATGACGGCGTTGGCCGCGTCGAGGATGTTGCCCTGCGAACGGTAGTTCTGTTCGAGCTTGATGACATTGTTGCCGGCAAAATCGCGCTGGAAATCACGCATGTTGCCGACCTCCGCGCCACGGAACTTGTAAATGCTCTGGTCATCGTCGCCGACCGCGAACATGGCCGCGCCGCCGCCGGCCAGCAGGCGGATCCACTGGTACTGCAGGCGGTTGGTGTCCTGGAACTCATCGACCAGGATGAACTTGAAACGCTCGCGGTAATGCTCCAGCAACGGCGGGTTCTTGCCGAGCAATTCGTAGCAGCGCAACAGCAGCTCGGCAAAATCGACCACACCTTCGCGCTGACATTGCTCGTCGTAGGCGCGATACAGCTCGACCTGGCGGCGGGTGAACTCATCCTGCGCTTCCACCGCGCCTGCGCGCAGGCCCTGGTCCTTGCAACTGTTGAAAAACCAGCACATCTCGCGCGGCTTGAATTTTTCTTCGTCGACGTTCAATGTCCTCAGCAATCGCTTCACGGCCGATTGCTGGTCGGCTGAATCGAGTATCTGGAAGGTCTGGGGCAGGTTGGCATCGCGATAGTGCGCGCGCAGCAACCGGTTGCAGAGTCCATGAAACGTGCCGATCCACATGCCACGGGTATTGATGGGCATCATCGCGGACAGGCGCGCCAGCATTTCCTTGGCGGCCTTGTTGGTAAAGGTCACCGCGAGAATTCCGGCCGGGCTCACCTGGCCCGTCTGGATCAGGTAGGCGATGCGGGTGGTGAGCACACGGGTCTTGCCGCTACCCGCACCCGCCAGTACCAGCGCGCTCACGTGCGGCAGCGTGACCGCCTTCAGTTGTTCAGTATTGAGGCTATCGAGCAGCCGCGGATGCGGCGCGGTGAGCGGATGTTGCGGTGAAAACAGCGGGAAGGGGGCGTTCATGCGTGACCATCATATTTGACCGCACATTATAGAGGCTCATGTCGGCGCGCCCAGGACCGCCTTATTGCGCGATACGCACTTCCTTGAAGCCGGACGCGGTCTTCAGTCTCGCGGCAAGCTGCCGCGCCGAGAGTTCACCGTCCATTTTCGCGATGGTAAGGGTATTGTCGGTCGTGACTTCAACCGGATAGCCGTTAATGCGAAGGTTTCGCGCCGCTTCGCGCGCCACCTCGCGCGATGCAAAACCGTCGATTACCACTTTCCAGCTGCCGGTCATGCTGGTCCCCTTGCCGAATTCGATTTCCGTCTCGGCGGCAAACACGTCGAGTTGTTGCCGGGTGAGAAAACTGAGCGGTTCCGGCGGTGCGGCGCGGGTCGACTGGAAAAGCTGCAATGGCTGATCGAGTGTCAGCGGTTTCCTGTCGTTGCCGGTGACGACTATCCTGCCTTCGATCAGGCAGACGATGTCCTTGTCGTCGCGGCTGCGGCCCCAGAGGTCGGTACCGCGTATGCCGATGGTCGCGTTGTCGCTGACGGTAATGCTGACCTCGCGCGGCGAGTTCTTCGACAGCGCCTCGGTAGTAAATCGGAATGCGCCGGTGACGACATTGAAGGCCGCCTCGTACGTACCCCCCCGCGGCTGCGCCTTGTCGATGACAAACCGGGCGTTTTCGCCGAGCTTCACCAGGCTGCCCTCCTCCAGCTTCAGCAGCAGCCGGGCACCGAGCCCGGTGCGCAAGGTATCGCCCGCTTGCAGGGGCAGCCCTGGCGAAACCGGTACCGTCAGCCCTCCCCGGACCAGCCACGCCGGCAACTGGACACTGTGCACCGCGCCGGCGCCCGCCGCCAGGGCGCCGTTTGCCACACCGGCCATCAGGACCGCCACCAGCAATTCACGTAGTTTTCTCACAACCCACCCTCCCGACCCATGCGTTATTCGTCTCTCACATACGGAATCGCACGAACAGTGGATGTCCCGCCGGGCCGTCCCGGGAAACCCGCCCTGTATAATTGAACATTACACAAAATCAGGCAAATTTCCCGCGTTTGCCGCCCTCGCCGCGCCATGGATTCCCAGTACTATCCGAGACAAATAGAGGCCCGCGCCCAAGCCGAATGGTCGCGCACCGACGCCTATCGCGTCGTCGAGCACGCCAAGGACCGCCACGGCAATTCGAAGCCCAAGTTCTATGCCTGTTCGATGCTTCCATATCCCTCCGGCAAGCTGCACATGGGCCACGTGCGCAACTACACCATCAACGACGTGATGCTGCGTTACTTGCGCATGAAGGGTTACAACGTCTTGATGCCAATGGGCTGGGACGCCTTCGGTCTGCCAGCCGAGAACGCGGCGATGGCCAACAACCAGTCGCCTGCCATGTGGACCTACGCCAATATCGCCGACATGAAAGCGCAGATGCAGCCGCTTGGTCTCGCCTTCGATTGGTCGCGCGAGATCACCACCTGCAAGCCCGACTACTACAAGTGGAATCAGTGGCTGTTCCTGAAGATGCTGGAAAAAGGCGTCGCTTATCGCAAGACACAGGTGGTGAACTGGGACCCGGTAGATCAGACCGTCCTTGCCAATGAGCAGGTCATCGACGGGCGCGGCTGGCGTTCCGGCGCGCCGGTCGAAAAAAGAGAAATTCCCGGCTATTACCTCGCCATCACGCAATACGCCGAGGAATTAATCGATCACGTATCGCACAAACTGCCCGGCTGGCCGGAACGGGTGCGGGTGATGCAGGAGAACTGGATCGGCAAGTCGGTGGGGGTGCGTTTTGCGTTTCCGCACGCAATCAAGGATGCCGCGGGCGACTTGGTACAGGACGGAAAGCTGTTTGTGTTCACCACCCGCGCCGATACCATCATGGGGGTCACCTTCTGCGCTGTCGCGCCCGAGCATCCGCTGGCGCAGCACGCGGCGGCATCAAACCCGGCGGTCGCAAAATTCATCGAACAGGCGAAACTCGGTGGCACCACGGAAGCCGAGATCGCATTGAAGGATAAAGAAGGTGTCGCGTCCGGACTGGTTGTCACGCATCCACTGACCAACGAACAAATTCCGGTCTGGGTCGGCAACTATGTGCTGATGGCGTATGGCGATGGCGCCGTGATGGGTGTGCCAGCGCACGATGAGCGCGATTTTGCTTTCGCGAAGAAATACGGCCTGCCGATTCAGCAAGTTGTCACTCCCATATTTTCCATCCTCGGGAAAGACAGTCCTGTATTGAGTGGTGCCGGGGGTGGCCAATTTTCGACCGACGCGTGGCAAAGTTGGTATGCGGAATACGGTCACTGCGTCAACAGCGGGCCAATGGACCGCATGACTTATGAGCAAGCAATCGATTTCGTCGCCACACAAACTGCTACCAACGGTGGCGAAAAGAAAATCCAGTACCGCCTCCGCGACTGGGGCATCTCCCGTCAGCGCTATTGGGGCACGCCAATCCCATTAATCCATTGCGCCGATTGCGGCGTCGTGCCGGTGCCCGAAAAGGATTTGCCGGTGGTGCTGCCGGAAGATTGCATCCCGGACGGCAGCGGCAATCCGCTCAACAAGCACGCGGGATTTTTGAATGTGAACTGTCCCAAGTGTTGCAAGGCCGCGCGCCGCGAAACGGACACGATGGATACCTTCGTCGATTCGTCCTGGTACTACATGCGCTATTGCTCGCCGGACGCCAACGACAGTATGGTCGATGCGCGCAACGAATACTGGATGCCAATGGACCAGTACATCGGCGGCATCGAACACGCCGTGTTGCATCTGCTTTACGCGCGCTTCTGGACCAAGGTGATGCGCGATTTGAACCTGGTCCATTTTGACGAGCCGTTCACCAACCTGTTCACGCAGGGCATGTTGTCGGCCGAATGTTTCTACCGCACCGATGCTGCCGGCAAGACACGCTGGTACTACCCGGACGAAGTCGAGGTGAAGCACGACGAAAAGGGCCGCCCCACCGGCGCGCTTGCCAGGGATGATGGCGCAGCCGTGATGCTGGGCGGCATGGAAAAGATGTCCAAGTCGAAAAACAACGTCGTCGAGCCGAAGGACATCATCGAACGTTTCGGCGCCGATACGGCGCGCGCCTACGTGATGTTTGCCGGGCCACCCGATCAGAGTGCGGCCTGGTCCGATTCCGGCGCAGAAGGTGTTTATCGATTCCTGCGCCGGTTGTGGTCTTATTGCGCGACCCATCAGGATGCGATGCGCGCCACTGGCATCGGCGCGAAAACGCCGGTCTTGCGCTTCACCGTTCACTCACTGTTAAAACAGGCGCAATACGACTTTGATCACCTGAAATACAACACCGTGGTGTCGGGCTGCATGAAAATGCTCAACGCCATCGAAGACGCCGGCCAAGAGGCGGGTGCCGCGCGGAACGAATGCGTGTCCATCCTGTTGCGGGTACTCTATCCACTCGCCCCGCATATCGCGCACCAGCTTTGGCAAGATCTGGGTTTCGCGAATGAGGCGGGCGTCATCATCGACGCGGACTGGCCGGCAGTCGATCCCGGTGCGCTCGAGCAGGACGAGATCGAGCTGGTCGTCCAGGTAAACGGAAAATTACGCGGCCACATTCGCGTGCCGAAAAACGCCACCAAGGAAGCGATTGAGCAACTTGCGCTGAATGACGACGGCGTGAAGCGCCACACCGAGGACAAACCCGTGAAGAAATTGATCGTAGTACCGGGGAAGCTGGTCAATGTGGTCGTCTAACATGCTAACCAACCTGGGTCTCCGAACCCGGCCTACTGCCTGCCGCGGCAGGTTCCGCAGGGACGACCAATCCGCTAGCCGCATCTACTGCGCGCTGTTAGCGTTTGTCACTGCCGGCGGAATGGCCGCCTGCGGCTTCCACCTGCGCGGCGAATACAACGTCCCTTTCGCCAGCGTGTTCCTGTCGGCCGCCGGCACCTCGCAAGTCGGGCTCAAGTTGCGCCGCGAACTCACCAACAGCCCCACCCGCCTGATGCCCAGCGCGAAGGATGCCGAGGCGCAACTCAACATCAGCGATGAAAAGCGCGAGCGCATCATCCTTTCGCTCTCCGGCGCGGGCCGGGTGCGCGAATACCAGTTGAAATTGCAGGTGCGTTACCAGCTCGTGGACAACAAGGGCAACGTGCCGATTCCCACTAGCGAAATCCAGCTACAGCGCATCATGACCTACGACGATTCGCAGGTCATCGCCAAGCAACAGGAGGAGGCCATGCTCTACAAGGACATGGAGCAGGACGCGGCGAGCCAGATCCTGCGCCGCCTCACCGCCATCAAGCGCGCCGGCTAGTCCCTGCGTCATGCGCCTGACCGCCGAGCAGTTTCTCGAACGACCGCCGAAGGCGCTTTCCGCGCTTTATGCGATTCATGGCGCCGAGCCGCTGGCCGCGCTCGAGGCGGGTGATGCCCTTCGCGGGCAGGTGCGCGCGGCTGGCTACATCGAACGCGAAGTGTTCACCGCCGATTCGGGTTTCGACTGGTCGAAGCTCAAGTCGGCAGGCAGCGAATTATCGTTGTTCGCCACGCAGCGTCTTCTGGAACTGCGCATCCCCACCGGCAAGCCCGGCCGCGACGGCGGGCTGGCCATCGAGGAATTCTGCACCCGGCTGCCGGCGGACACCATCACCCTGGTGACCC
>JBDTSU010000008.1:0-29616 GCA_039930965.1 Betaproteobacteria bacterium | reverse complement strand
TCGGGGTGGGCGCGCGCCGGTCCGCCACAAAATCGCAGATCGTGAAATCGGTTTCGTGACCCACTCCCGACACCACCGGAATGCCGCATTCATCCTGCAGGCGGACGATCGCGCGCGCGACGATTTCCTCGTTGAAAGACCACAGGTCTTCGATGCTGCCGCCGCCGCGGCAGATGATCAGCGCCTCGATCGCGTCACGGGCAATCCGGCTTCGCGCGCTGTCGATCGCGGCCGCGATTTCCTGCGCCGCCTGCGTGCCCTGCACGGCAGACGGATAAATGATGATCTGTATCATCGGTGCGCGCCGCTGCAGGGTCGTCAGCACGTCACGCAGCGCGGCCGCCTTCAGCGACGTGACAATCCCCAGCACCTTTGGAAAGGCAGGTAGCGGGCGCTTGCGTTCGGCACTGAACAGTCCTTCCGCCAGCAACCGTGCCTTGAGGCGTTCAAATGCTTCATACAGTGCGCCGAGCCCGCCGCGGCGCATCGTTTCCACCCCCAGCTGGAATTCACCGCGCGGTTCGTACAGCGACGGCAGCGCGCGGATCTCCACCTGCATGCCGTTCTCCGGCGTAAAGCCGATGGCGGCGGCGCGATGGCGAAACATGACACAGCGCACTTGCGCCGTGGCGTCCTTGAGTGAAAAGTACCAATGTCCACTGGCGGCTCGCATCACATTCGACAATTCACCCGACACCCAAAGGAGCGCCAGATTAGCCTCAAGCAATCCTCTTACCCGCCGGTTCAGTTCGGAAACGGCGATGACCTCGCCGCGGCGACCTGACGGTGCACCCGGTAGCTGGAACGGCGGGTATTCGGCGTCAAGATCGGGCAGAATCGGCATGCCTGATGTTATCACCCGTCAAGCGGCTATCAACCGTGTGCGGCCGCGCACTGACAATTATCAACGGTGAAGTCGGCGCAGCGAACCCGCAGCGCGGCAAGAGGCTACGCGTCGATAAGTGCATGAAAAATAGAAGAATTATTTAAGTGCAATTTTTAGGCGAAGAAGAAAAAACCGTTACGGTTTCATGACTTAGGCGATCTGCCCCGTTGGAATGCACAGAGTTATCCACAGGTGCTGTGGATGAAATCTCCCACTCGACATCAAAACAAGGAAAAAAGAGGCGGCACATCTCATGGCGCATTGGTTCACGCGGGTTTCGAGTGATCCGCTGAACTGCGCGGCAGCGAAGATTGAATTTGCGCGAACATTAACTGACTAACGGTGCGGAAAGAAATGGCAATGCCGTTCCGACGATAGTTGCCGCCTGATCGCATTCGACGCTTGTGAATGCGGCATCGGTTACGCTAAAGTGCGTGCACGGTTTCCAGCTTAGCTGCAGCCATATCCTCAACAAACGGAGTCCGGGATTGCTCACTCTCATTCAAGCGGCCGGTTGGCCCATCTGGTTCATTATTCTCTGCTCGGTGATTTGCCTCGCCATTATCGGTGAGCGTTTCTGGACGCTACGTCGCTCCGTCGTATTGCCGCCGACCCTGTTCCAGGATACGGTCCAGGCATTTCGCGCCCAGGGAGCGAACGCGGATCTGATCGCCAAATTGAACGAAAACTCATTCCTGGGACGCGTATTTGCCTCGGGCCTCGCCAATGTCAAGAGTTCACGCGAGGTGATGAAAGAGTCGATGGAGGAAGCGGGACGCGCCGTGCTGGTCGACATGGAGCGGTTTCTTAACGGGCTGGGCACGATTGCCACCGTCTCCCCGCTGCTCGGCCTGTTCGGAACGGTGATCGGCATGATCGACATCTTTGGTTCGTCGGGCGCGCAGGCGCAAAATCCGGGCCAACTGGCGCACGGCATCTCGATTGCCCTGTATAACACCGCCGGCGGCATCGCGGTGGCCATTCCGGCACTGATTTTTTACCGGCACTTTCGCAGCAAGGTGGATGTGATGGTGGTGGATATGGAGCAGCAAGGAATTCGCCTGGTTGAAACGTTGCACGGTGAACGCTAGTGAATTTCAAGCGAGGCCGCAGCCGCGAAGAACCTGAGATCAACTTCATTCCGTTGATCGACCTTTTGCTCGTCATCCTGATTTTCCTGATGGTGACGACGACCTATTCAAAGTATGCGGAACTGCAAATCAATTTGCCGGAGGCGTCCGCTGAAAAGGCGCCCGATCGGCCGCAAGTGATCAATATCGGCGTCGATGCCAACGGCAAATATTCGGTGAATGGTTCCGCAGTCTCCTATGCCGGCGTCGATGCGTTTGCCGGCGTGCTCCGGGATGCCGCTGCCGCGGGAAGCATGAAGGACCCGGTCATTGCCATTGGCGCAGACGCCGGCGCGACCCATCAGGCCGTGGTAAACGTGATGGAGGCATCGCGGCTGGTTGGTTTTTCCAAGATATCGTTTACCACCCAGGGCAAGTCCGGCAAGTAGGTCCTCCTGAAGCCACCCTGTCCTGCCCCATGATGGATGCGTGGTTTCTGCGCGAATGGCAACACAACAGTCCCTGGCAGATTCTTCTGCGCCCGTTGTCGTGGCTGTTTGCCGTTCTGGTCCTGTTACGGCGCGCGCTATACCGCACCGGCATATTGAAAAGCGAGCGGGTCCGGGTACCGGTCATCGTCGTCGGCAACGTGACGGTCGGCGGTACCGGCAAGACGCCGCTGGTGCTGGAGATCGCGCAGTCGCTTGGCCGGGCGGGGTGGCACTGTGGAATCCTTTCACGGGGCTATTCGCGCGGCGGCGCCGGCCGCGAATTGCGCCGGCAGATGGCTGCGGTCATTCAAGTGGCGCCTGCCGCGGCGGATCCGGCCGTCATCGGCGATGAGGCATTGTTGCTGGCCAACCGTTCAGGCGTTCCGGTGTATATCTCCGCCGATCGCGTGGCCGCCGCCCGCACTTTGTTGAAGGATCATCCCGCGATTGATGTGCTCATCTGCGACGACGGCCTGCAGCACTATTCGCTGCGGCGCGACCTTGAAATCTGTGTGATCGACGTTGCCCGTGGCTTTGGCAACGGCGCGCTGTTGCCGGCGGGCCCGTTGCGGGAACCGGTTACGCGCCTTCGCCAGGTTGACGCAATCGTGATCAATGCCGGCAGCGCCCTCGCGGCACAGGATCTCGCCTCTGCGGCCGCGGGCGTGCCTGCTTTTCCCATGAAACTGGCCAACGAATCGCTGGTGCGGGTGCGCGATGGCCGAATCATGTCGATCGATGCCGGCCTTGCCGAATTTTCGGCGAAGCGGATGCTGGCCATCGCGGGGACCGGCAATCCGGCACGTTTTTTCGAGCATCTTGCGAGTCTTGGATTCAAGGCGGCCGGCACCGTCGCTTTTCCCGACCATCACCCATTTGCCGCAGGGGATTTCCTTTCCCGCGACGCCGACATCTTCCTGATGACCGAAAAGGACGCGGTAAAATGCCAGGCATTCGCGGACGACCGCATGTGGTTCATGCGGGTGGACGCGATCCTTCCCGCCACATTCGGCGAATTCATCGCAAACCGGTTATCCAAACTGAAGAAATGACCATGTCACTCGACCCCAAGCTGCTTGAAATCCTGGTCTGTCCGGTCACCAAAGGACCGTTGACGATGTCCGCCGACAAGACCGAACTGATCTCATGGTCCGCGCGACTTGCCTATCCGATTCGCGATGGCATCCCGGTGATGCTGGCCGATGAAGCGCGCGAATTGCGGGTGGACGAAGTGCGTGGCTGATTGATGACCACTGGTTTTATCGCGGTCATTCCGTCCCGGTTCGCGAGTACGCGCCTGCCCGGCAAGCCGCTGGCCGACATCGCCGGCAAGCCGATGGTGGTGCGGGTGGCGGAGCGGGCGGCCCGGAGCGGCGCGCAACAGGTCATTGTGGCTACCGATCATGCCGACGTGAAGCGGGTGGCGGAGCAACATGGCTGGCACGCGTTGATGACGTGCCCCGACCACGCAACCGGCACCGACCGCCTCGCGGAAGTCGTCGCACAGATGCAACTTGCCGATGACGCCATCATCGTCAATGTTCAGGGTGACGAACCGCTGATCGATCCCGACCTGATTCGCGCGGTCGCCGACGCGCTTGCTGCCCATCCCCAGGCGGCAATCGCCACAGCCGCGCACACGATCGCAGACGCCGGCGAATTCTTCAATCCCAATGTGGTGAAAGTGGTGTGCGACGCCGGTGGCTTTGCCCACTATTTCAGCCGCGCGCCGATTCCCTATGCGCGCGACGCCTTCCTCCGGGACAGAAATGTGTTGCCTGCCGGGTTGCCAGCGCTCCGCCACATCGGCCTGTATGCCTATCGCGCGGCATTCCTCAAGCGCTATGCCTCATTACCGCCCGCGCCGACCGAACGGTTCGAATCGCTCGAGCAATTGCGTGCGATGTATCACGGCTACCGGATAGTGGTGGCAGTCTGGCCGGGCGCGCTGCCACCGGGGGTCGATACGCCCGAAGACCTCGAAAGAGTGCGAGCCCTGTTCACATGATGTGACGTAATAACCCTGCAGGTTGTGGGTCGATTACCGGTAAAATGTTTCATTCCTAGAAAAAGTCAGGGAGTGCGGACGATGCGGTTAATTCTGTTGGGTGGGCCCGGTGCCGGCAAAGGCACCCAGGCGACGTACATCAAGGAAAAATACGGAATTCCGCAGATCTCGACCGGCGACATGCTGCGGGCCCACGTCAAGAACGGTACCGCCCTCGGTATCGCCGCCAAGAAGATCATGGACTCGGGCGCGCTGGTGTCCGACGACATCATCATCGGCATGGTCAAGGAGCGCATCACCGAAGCCGATTGCGCGAACGGATTCCTGTTCGACGGCTTTCCACGCACAATACCGCAGGCAGATGCCATGAAACTCGCCGGCATCAAGCTGGATTACGTGGTGGAAATCGCGGTGGAAGATGGCGCGATCATCGAGCGCATGTCCGGTCGGCGCGCCCATTTGCCGTCTGGCCGCACTTACCATATCAAGTTCAATCCGCCAAAGGTCGCAGGCAAGGACGACATCACCGGCGAAGACCTGGTGCAGCGTGAGGACGACAAGGAGGACACCGTCAGGAAGCGTCTGTCTGTGTACCACGAACAGACCGAGCCCCTGGTGGCGTACTACGGCAAGTGGGCGGCGAGTGGTGAGGCCAATGTGCCCCGCTACGTAAAGATCCCCGGTGTTGGCCGGGTGGAGGAGATTCGCGACAAAGTATTTGCTGCGCTCGCCTAGTGCCGCCAGGCAGTTTCGAAAACCCGCTAACCGAGGTGGTCACCAAGGTGGCCCGCACGCATCGTCCCGTGGTCTGCGTGACAAGCCTGGTTGCAGATAGTTGGAGTCATCGTGCCCAGAAATGCTTTTTACGCCCAGTCCGGTGGTGTCACCGCCGTCATCAACGTATCCGCGCAGGCGGTCATTGAAACCGCGCGCAAGTACCCGAAGAAGATCGGCAAGGTCTATGCGGGACGCAACGGCATCATCGGTGCGCTGACCGAAGAGCTGATAGATACCAGCCGGGAATCTGCCGCCAATATCAAGGCGCTGGGCTGGACCCCCGCGGGCGCGTTCGGATCATGCCGCTACAAGCTGAAATCGCTGGAGCAGAATCGTCGGGAATACGAGCGCCTGATCGAAGTCTTCAAGGCGCATGATATTGGCTACTTCTTCTATAACGGCGGCGGTGATTCCGCCGATACATGCCTGAAGATCTCACAGTTGTCCGAGACGCTGGGCTACCCGCTCACCGCCGTGCACGTGCCCAAGACTGTGGACAACGACCTGCCGATCACCGACTGCTCACCCGGCTTCGGCTCGGTGGCGAAATATGTGGCGGTGTCGATGCGCGAGGCGGGCCTGGACGTGGCCTCAATGGCCAAGACCTCGACCAAGGTATTCGTGCTGGAGGTTATGGGCCGCCACGCAGGCTGGATCACGGCCGCCTGCGGATTGGCCGCGGAAACAAAGGGCGATGCCCCGCAGGTGCTGCTGTTCCCGGAAATTGCCTTCGATCCGCAGAAATTCCTGGCGAAAGTCGATGAATCGGTGCGCCGCCACGGCTACTGCGCGGTAGGCGTCTCCGAAGGCCTGCATGCCGCGGACGGCAAGTTCGTATCCGAGTCGGGCCTGGTGGACGCGTTCGGCCACGCCCAGCTTGGCGGGGTGGCGCCGGTGATCGCCGACCTGGTCAGGAAGGAGCTGAAACTCAAGTACCACTGGGCCGTTGCCGATTATTTGCAGCGGGCCGCGCGCCACATCGCATCGAAGACCGATGTCGAGCAAAGCTACGCGTTGGGCAAGGCTGCCGTCGATTACGCCGTCAGGGGCATGAATGGTGTGATGCCCGCGATACGGCGCCTGTCTTCGAAGCCATACACGTGGGACATCATTGCCGTCCCACTGACGGAAATCGCCAACCGCGAAAAGAAAATGCCGCGCGATTTCATGACATCGGATGGCTTTCATATCACCCAGAAATGCCGCAATTATCTGCGGCCGTTGATTGAAGGTGAGGCATATCCGCCCTATGAAGGCGGATTGCCCCGCTATGCCGTATTGAAGAATCCCGCGGTAAAGAAAAGGCTGCCGGTTTTTTCGTTGTAAACGGCGCGGGGGGAGTTTGCGCCCGTGGTTCCCGCCGTTTCGTCAGTGAATCGAAATCGCCGCTGCCGAGGCCGGGCAGGCATGGCGCATGTGGGCGTAAGTTCTTCATGGGAAGCCTGCATGCAAGTCGAACGATACGGCAAACTCCAGCATCGGCGCGGATTGCAGGGCGAAAATGCCTGTAACGCCGCGCCGGTGCTGGAGATTGTAATTTCATGGCCTTCCTTGGCACTCGGCGTGAACTCTCGACGCGCCGGTTACCCCTTCGTCCGCCTGGGTATCCTCTGCTAAAATTGCGCGTTTGTTCATGGTCTTGGCATTTCAAAAAATAGCAGGTCTGGATTCAATTTCTCAGGGAGTGGGTAAATGGCTACCGTTTCAATGGGTCTTCTCTTTGCCTTGGCGTGCGCGTTGCTTGCGCTTGCCTACGGCGCGTGGCAAACCAGATGGATACTTTCTCAGCCGGACGGCAATGACCGGATGCGCGAAATTGCGGCGGCGATTCAGGCTGGCGCAAAAGCCTATCTGAACCGTCAATACACCACGATCGCGATCGTCGGCGCCGTACTGTTTATCGCAATCTGGGCGATTCCGGGTCTCGGCGGGGATACCGCAATGGGGTTCGCGCTCGGCGCGATTGCCTCCGGTGCCGCCGGCTACATCGGCATGAACGTGTCGGTTCGCGCCAACGTGCGCACCGCCGAGGCGGCGCGAAACGGCATCAATCCTGCCCTGAACGTCGCTTTCAAGGGCGGCGCGATCACCGGCCTGCTGGTGGTGGGCCTGGGCCTGTTGAGCGTGGTGGTGTTCTTCTATTACCTGCAGGGCTCGGCGGTGCATGGCGCGAAGATGAGTGACATCATCAAGCCGCTCATCGGCCTCGCCTTCGGCTCCTCGCTGATTTCAATCTTTGCCCGACTGGGCGGCGGCATTTTTACCAAGGGTGCGGACGTCGGCGCCGATCTGGTCGGCAAAGTGGAAGCCGGCATTCCGGAAGATGACCCGCGCAATCCGGCCGTGATTGCGGACAACGTCGGCGACAACGTCGGCGATTGTGCCGGCATGGCGGCTGATCTGTTCGAAACCTATGCCGTCACCATCATCGCCACGATGGTGCTGGGTGCATTGCTGCTGCCGGGCACCGCAACCGTCGCCAATGTTGTGGTGTATCCGCTGGTTCTGGGCGCGTTCGCCATTATCGCGTCCATCATCGGCTGTGCGTTCGTCAAGGCGCGCGAAGGCGGCAAGATCATGAACGCGCTCTATCGCGGCCTGGCCATCTCCGGCGTCTTGGCGGTGGCGGCGTTCTACCCGCTTACTGCCTGGATGATGGGTGATATCTCTCTTCAGGATCCGAAGCTGACCGTGATGAACCTGTGGCTGTGCACGGTGGTGGGCCTGGTGCTGACCGCGCTGATGGTCTACATCACCGAGTACTACACCGGCACCGAATTCAAGCCGGTCCAGCACGTGGCGGAAGCGTCCACCAAGGGCCACGCCACCAACATGATCGCGGGACTCGGTGTTTCGATGCGCTCCACCGCATGGCCGGTACTGTCGGTCTGCCTGGCAATTTACGCGGCGTACGCGCTGGCTGGCCTGTATGGCATCGCGATTGCAGCGACCTCGATGCTGTCGATGGCCGGCATCGTGGTCGCCCTCGACGCTTACGGCCCCATCACCGACAACGCCGGTGGTATCGCCGAAATGGCCAAGCTGCCGGAGAGCGTGCGAAACGTGACCGATCCGCTCGACGCGGTCGGCAATACCACCAAAGCCGTCACCAAAGGCTACGCGATCGGCTCGGCCGGCCTTGCCGCGCTGGTGCTGTTTGCCGATTACACCCATAAACTGGAAGAAGCCGGGCGTCATCTTTCATTCGATCTCTCCAACCCGGCCGTCATCATCGGTTTGTTTGTCGGTGGCCTGATCCCCTATCTATTTGCGGCGATGGCGATGGAAGCCGTCGGCCGCTGCGCAGGCAGTGTGGTCGAGGAAGTGCGTCGCCAGTTCCGCGAGATCAAGGGCATCATGGAAGGCACCGCCAAGCCGGACTATTCGCGGGCGGTCGACATGCTGACCAAAGGCGCGATCAAGGAAATGATCGTTCCGTCGCTGTTACCGGTATTGGCGCCGATTGCCGTGGTGGTTGTCGTCGGGCTGCTGATGGGTCGTGATGCGGGCATTCAGGCGCTTGGTGGCATGCTGATGGGAACCATCGTCACCGGCTTGTTTGTGGCGATTTCGATGTGTACCGGCGGCGGCGCGTGGGATAACGCCAAGAAATATATCGAAGACGGCCACTACGGTGGCAAGGGATCGGACGCGCACAAAGCCGCCGTGACCGGCGATACCGTCGGCGACCCGTACAAGGATACCGCCGGGCCGGCGGTCAATCCGCTGATCAAGATTATCAATATCGTCGCGCTGTTGATCGTGCCGCTGATTGCCGGCGGTGCGGACCATGCGCCGAAAGCCGTCGCGCCGGTGAAGATGGAACAGAAGGCGGCTGCACCGGCCGCCACGGCGGCCGTGCCGACCGCAGCGCCTGCGTCGACAGCGCCGGCTGCGGCGACGCCTGCGTCGGCAACGCCAACTGCGGCAACGCCGGCTGCGCCCGCACCCATGGCGATGAAGCCCGCGGAGGGCAAGCCGGTCGAAGCGAAACCGGCGGAAGTGCCCAAGAAGTAGGCCGGGAAAGCACGATGAAAAGGCCGGGCACCCGCCCGGCTTTTTTATTTTCGAAACGGGCCGGCGCGGGACAAAAATGCGGCTGCAATTGAGTGAAGTCAGGTACGGCGGTTACACCGCGAGCGGGGTCAGCGTGATAACATTACGAGCTGAATTCCAGCCATGAAAATCACTTGCCAAGCGGTGTTCTTGCAAGGGGTATGGGTGGCGGCGGAACGGGTTGGCCACGTAAAAAACACGAACAGGGAGAAGAAAATGTCGATCGTCAAATCAGGCATGTTGGTCCTCGGGATCTCGTTTGCAGTGGTGCTGGGCGCGTGCGCCTCGAAGCCGATTCTAAACGTTAACGATGCGCCGATTTCGACCGGTAAATCGCTGCAATCGAGTCAGGTTCGGCAGGCAATCGTTACGGCCGGCAGCGCGCTGGGCTGGAAGATTGTCGATGTCAAGCCGGGCCTGCTTGAAGGAACGCTGCGCCTGCGCGATCACACGGCAGTCGTGGAGATACCCTATACCACGACCAAGTACAGCATCATCTTCAAGAGTGGCGTCAACCTGGCCGAGAAAGACGGCCAGATTCACAAGAATTACAACGGCTGGGTGCAGAATCTTGAAAAGGGCATCAACGCCGCACTGGCGAGCCTGTAGCAGGCGCGTGCCGATGGCCGGGTGGTTGCAGTCAATCGCCCGGCGATCGTGCCGCAAGCAAGTGGGTCCCATCCCGGGCATCGCCCGGTGCGCAGATGAAACGCGATATTTCTCCAATTGAAAGTTGTTTATGAGTGGTGGGCAAAATGGCGAGCAGGAACTCGCACATTTGATCGTCGAATGCTTGAATCTCGAGGGAATTTCTCCTGCCGAGATCGATCCCGAAGCGCGCCTGTTCGGCGAGGGGCCCGGATTGGGGCTGGATTCGCTCGACATGCTGGAACTGTCGATGGCAGTCGAACAAAAGTACGGTTTGAAACTGCGTTCCGATGACCCCGACAACGCGAAGATCTTCGCGTCGCTGCGCAGTCTCTGGCAGCACATCCAATCAGGTCACACGGCCTGATGGCCTGATCGGTTCTTCCTGGTACCGACTGGTGCTTACCCCGGTTCCGGTTCGGACAATCAAATGCCAGACGTAAAACCTTTCCGCGGCACACCTCCACCCTCGAAGCACCCCGGCTTGCTGGTGCTATGGATGGTGCTCGCCTTGGGCTATCTGGCCGCTTCGGCCAGTGGATTGCGTGTGGCCGCGACGGCAGTCGTCGGGTTGATGGTTGGTGCGCTGCTTGCCGCGTCAGGACGGCTTCTGGCCGGCGGACTTGCCAGCGCGGCGCTACTCGGACTCTGTTTCTATTTTTCGGATTCCGTGCAATTCATCATTTATGCGCCGCCGCTGGCCGCTTTTGCGTTCATGGCGTGGTTCTTTTACCGCACGCTGCGTCCCGGGTCCGAGCCATTGATTACCCGCGTGGCAAGCAAGGAACATCCGGACCTGACGCCGGATATGTCGCGTTACACACGCAGGCTCACCTGGGCGTGGGCACTCTGTTTCATGCTGCTGTTCGCGGTGGCCCTGTTGCTGGCGCCTGTGCTCGCGCTCGATTCGTGGGCGCGCTGGGTTCATGGTCTCGGTTATATACTGCCGGGCGCGCTGTTTCTTGGCGAGTATGGATACCGTCATTACCGTTTTCGCGACCGGCAACACGGGTCGCTGCTGGTGCTGATCCCCAACATCGTTGCCGTGAGCAAGGAAGCCGCGTTGTCGTCCGGCCAAACTGATATCGAATCCGGCCGGCGTCGATGAGGCTGCCGCTCGCAGGTTATCATACCGGCAGCGATGCACTGCTGCTGGGCCCCGAGGGCGAGATCAGCGCCGGTGCATTCTTCACGCGGGCGCGGGAACTCGCCGGCCTGCTTCCCGATGCGCCGTTCATCATCAATCTGGCCGAGAGCCGGGTGGGATTCATGCTCGGATTTGCCGCGTCGCTGGTTCGCGGCACCACTTCGCTTTTGCCGTCTGGCCAAGGACGCGGCGACTGGGAGCAACTCATGCATGAATATCCCGGCGCCGCGATTATCAGTGATCGTCCTATCGATGCGCCGGACACCTTCGATTTGAAGCCGTACTTGACGATGGGCAATCAAACGCTTCCGGGTGAGGATTCGGGCATGTCGATCCCTGACATTCCGGCGGATTTCAGGGCGGCGCTGTTATTCACGTCGGGTAGTACCGGCAGGCCCACCTCGCACGCCAAAAGCTGGGGGCAGTTGACAAGAGGCGCGGCGCTGCTCAGCGCGGCGCTGGGCTGGACGCGACCGGTGCCGTATGCGGTGGTGGGCAGCGTCCCGCCGCAACATATGTTCGGGCTCGAATCGACCGTGATGTTGCCCTGGCAGGCGGGAATTCCCGTCCATGCCCACAAACCACTATTGCCGGCGGACATCGAATCCGCGCTCGCGCAATGCGCACGACCTTGCTGGTGGATGACCACACCCTTGCACTTGCGTCCACCGCTGCAGGCGGCGGCCGCCATGCGGGGACTTGCCGGTGTCGTCGCGTCGACGATGAGCCTGCCACCCGCGCTCGCCGCGGCGGCCGAAGCCACGTGGCAGGTGCCGGTGGTGGAAGTGTACGGGTCCACCGAAACCGGTGCGCTGGCGACCCGTCGCACCGCTGCCGAAGAATGGTGGACACCCCTGAGCGATGTGACGTTGACGCCGCAGACCGACGGCGACATCCAGCGAATCGTTGCCTCGGGATCGCACATCGATGTCCCCGTAATGTTGGGCGACGAGTTGCGCATCAATGTGGACGGCCGATTCCTGTGGCTGGGACGTTGCGCGGACATGCTGAAAATCGGCGGCAAGCGTGCCTCGCTGTCCGCGCTGAATCTACGCATCAACGAGATTCCGGGCGTCGACGACGCCGTCTACTTTGTGCCTGACGCGGCCGGTGACGCGGCTTTTCATGACGACAGCCACCCGGCGCGACGCCTGGCGGCGTTCTACGTGTCGACTCAGCTTTCGCCCGGGCAGGTGCAGGCGGCGCTGCGCGCTCGGGTTGATCCGGTGTTTGTACCGCGTCCCTTGTTTCGGGTGGCGCATTTGCCACGCAACGAGAATGGCAAACTTCCGCAAGCCGTCCTGGCGGAGTTGTTCTTGCATCTGCGCGAGGCGAATTCCGTGGCCGCCCCCACCGACAACCCGGCCGACCCGCCAGAAGCGGTGTCGAAGGATCATCCCGCCCTACCCGGACACTTCCCGGGCAACCCCATCGTGCCGGGCGTCGTAGTCCTGTCGCGTATGGCCGAAGCGATTCGTCGACGCCTGCCGCAAGTGGTTCCGGGAACGCTTCTGACGGCGCGATTTTATGTCCCGCTGCGACCTGGACAGCCATTCACGGTAAGCGCCGAACTGCGTGGCGAGCGGGTGTTTGTCGAGATCCGGGAAGACGTGGGGAACGGTGTGTGCGGCAAATTGATCGCTGCCGGTCAATGGGCCTGTGCGACGGGCGAGCGTGCCGACCTGCGCATGGGCCGCGCATGAAAGGTGAGTGGCGCCGGCGCGGCGAACGCGGCAGCCGTGGCGCGATTCGCCTCATCATCTGGCTTGCCATCCATGTTGGGCGCGGACTGTGCCGGGTGTTGCTGGTGCCGATCTGCGGCTACTTTTTTGTGACGGCCCCGCAATCGCGCCGCGCATCGCAGGAGTTTCTCGGCCGCGCGCTGGGGCGCGCCGCCACCTGGCGCGATACACTCCATCACCTGTTCGTGTTCTCCACCACATTGCTCGATCGTGTCTATCTGGTGCACGGCAGACAGCGAGAATTGACCATAGACGTCACCAACGAAGCGGCCTTCTGGGATGCGCTTTCGGCCGGGCGGGGTTGCCTGCTGCTTGGCTCGCACCTGGGCAGTTTCGAGATGCTGGCTGTGGTCGGCAGCGGAAAGAATCTGGCGATCAATATGGTGATGCATATCGATGACGGCGCCCACCTCGGCGGTCTGATTCTGGGTGAGCGGGGCTCATTGCCTTACAGGATCATTCCGCTGGGACAGCCGGAATCGATGCTCAGGGTCAGTGAATGCCTGGCGCGTGGCGAGGTGGTGGGAATCCTTGCCGACCGCGTTTACGCAAACGAAACGACGCAAAGCGTGCCGTTCCTGGGATCACCCGCGCGTTTTTCACTGAGTCCCCTGCGCCTTGCCCGGATAACCGGCGCACCCGTGGTCACGGTTTTCGGACTGTTTTGCGGCGGCCGACGTTACGAGATTGTCTTCGAAGCATTGGCCAGTCGCGTCATTAACGCGCGTGCCGGGACCGATTCGATGACGGCGGATTTGGTTCGGGCAAATGCGGTATCGTTGGACGATTGTCTTGCGAGGTATGTTGCCAGCCTGGAATCTCATGCCCGGCGCTTTCCTTTCAACTGGTTCAACTTCTATCCTTACTGGAACGCATAGATGAGCATGATCGGCCGGGTGCGTTTCGTCGTGCCCTTTCTGGCCTTGCTGTTATCCTTGGTGGCCGCGCGCGTTGCGTGCGCTGACAGCTTCGACCTCATGCGCCTTATGCAACTTCTTTCCGCCGCGCCGGTGGCGGAAGTCGCGTTTACGGAAAGGAAGTATTCAAGCCTGTTGTCGGAGCCGGTGGTCAGTTCAGGCAAGCTTTCCTACCGTCGTCCGGATTTCGTCGAAAAGTTCGTTGAAACGCCACGCAGGGAGCGCTATCGGTTTGCCGGCGACGAACTGCTGCTGTTGCGCAATGGTGAAGAGAAGCGGATTCCCCTGTCGAGCCGGCCGCTGCTTTCGGCGTTTGCGGCGAGCCTGCGCGGAGTACTCGGCGGCGACCTGGCATTGCTGCGTGATCACTATCAGTTGGCGCTGCAGGGAAGCGAACCGGCGTGGGTCCTTGAACTGACTCCCCTCGACGAGGAAACCGGCCGGTACGTTTCGCGCATCGTGGTATCGGGCCATGCCGGCCGCATTGAGCAGATCGAGGTGCGGGAATCCAGTGGCGACCGCTCGGTATTGCAGGTTCGGTAGCGACGAAGCGATGGCCGGCAAGAAGACTATCGCGGGGCCATCGAACCACGCCGTGGCGCGGTATCTGCTGACGTTTTTCTGTTTCGCCTTGCTCGCCCTGCATGCGGCCAGGACCATTCGTGTCGAGAGCGATTTCACGGCCTTCCTGCCACCATCGACGACGCCCGAGGAGCGTCTCCTGATCGCGCAGCTGCGCGATGGACTGGTCTCGCGGCTGATGCTGGTCGCGCTGCAGGATGCCGACGAGAAGACCCTGGCACGGGCCAGTCGCCAGCTGGCGGAGCGTCTCGGCCGCGCGCCGGAATTCGACTATGCCGCCAATGGCAGCCTTGACCAGTTTGTTGCGCAGGGCCAGGTGCTGATGCGATATCGATATGCCCTGAGTCCCGCCATGAGTGCCGAAAAATTCTCGGAACCGGGTCTGCGCACGGCGCTTGAGGAGCAACTGGCGCAAATGGCGTCGCCGTTTGGCGCCTTGTCGAGGTCGATCATGGTGCGCGACCCAACGGGCGAATTCCTCGCAATCGTGCGGCAGTTCGATTCCGGGGCAATGCCTTCGTTGCGGCACGGCGTGTGGTTCAGTGCCGACGGCAAGCGCGCGTTCCTGATCGCACAGACGCGCGCACCTGGTTTCGACAGCGAGCGACAGGGCCTGGCGATGGCCGCCGTGCGCCAGGCCCTGTCGGCGGACAGTCCGCAAATTAACGCAATCCTTACCGGGCCAGGCGTGTTCGCCGCAGAATCGCGCCGCCAGATTCGACATGACGCGGAGCGCTTGAGCCTGCTTTCCGCGCTGGTGATACTGGCGATGCTGGCCTACGTCTATCGCTCCCCGCAGGCGGTGCTGCTGGTTGCGATTCCGGTCGCCTTTGGCCTCCTGGTCGGCGTGCTGCTGGTCAATGCCCTATTTGGCTCGGTGCACGCGATAACCCTCGGATTTGCCGCCACGCTGATTGGCGAAGCCGTCGATTATCCGAGTTACCTGCTGCTCAATACCGCTGCGGGTGAGGCCACCCGTGTTGCCGCGCGACGCCTGCGCGTGACGCTGGCGCTGGCGGTGCTGTCGACGGTCGTCAGTGCGCTGGCACTGACGCTGTCGAGTTTCAAGGGCCTTGCGCAGCTCGGCGCGCTCACGATGACGGGCGTGCTGGTCGCGGGGCTGGTGACGCAATTCCTGATCCCCTGGTTACTCGGCGACGGGGCGCTGGCATTTCGCCGGCCAACTGTGCCCACGCTCGACTTTCTTGCGCGTTCGCGATGGCCCGCTGTCATTGCGGCGCTCGTTGTGGCTGCGGCCGTTGGGTGGCTGGCATACCAGCATCCGGCATGGTGGCAGCGCGACCTCGCCGCAATCAGTCCGGTGCCCCTGCAAATGCGTCTGCAGGATGCGGAATTGCGCCGGGAAATGGGTGCGCCAGAAGTCAGCGTATTCGTCGCGAGCCGGGGCAACAGCGTTGAAGGCGCATTGCGGGCTGCGGACAGCGTCCTGCCGGTGTTGCAACGCTGGAAGCGGGAACAACGTATCCGCAGCTTTGATTCACCGGTCTGGTACCTGCCCGCGCCGGAGACGCAGTTCGAGCGCTTGCGTTTGCTGCCCGCACCGGCGGCGCTTGAACTCAATCTCGCGCGGGCATTGAAGGGTCTTGCATTTCGGCCGGATGCGTTCAAGCCGTTTGTCGAGGAAGCGGCCGCCGCGCGCCGCGAAGCGGAACTTGCCGTGCCACCGATTTCATTGAGTTCCTTTGCCGGTACACCGCTTGGCGCCCGTTTGAATGCGCTGATTGTCCAACTGGACGGGCAATGGCTGGTGTTGACCCCGCTTGGTGGCGTAACCGACCCGGAAAAGCTGGCACAAGACCTGGCGGCGGCACCGCCGGGCGCCAGCCAACTGGTTGACCTGAAGCGCGTATCGGCCGACATGGTTGACGGATTCCGCCGCGAAGCCCTGTCACAGGCCGGTTGGGGCGCGGTTCTGATTCTGCTTCTGCTCGTTGCCGGGCTGCGCTCCGTCAAACGCGCGCTGCACGTCGCACTTCCCGCCGGTGCGGCGCTGGTCGGCACGGTGGCGGTGCTGGTCGCATTGGGCGAGCAGCTCAGCGTGTTTCATTTGGTCGCGTTGCTACTGGTGCTGGGCATCGGGCTGAACTACGCCCTGTTCTTTGAACGCCTTGCCGTGGACGAGGTCGAACTTTCCCGCACCCGCCTGGCACTGGCGGTTTGCAGCACGTCGACAGTTGTCACCTTCGGTTTTCTCGCGTTGTCCTCGACCCCGGTACTGCACGCCATTGGCTTCACCGTTGCGCTGGGTGCGATACTGGCGTTGTCGATGTCGGCACTGTGGGCGCGCCGCAACCGGTTGGTCCCGACCGGCGCGGTCCGGTAGCCGAATGCCAGTACCCGGACACCTTCACTTTATGACCCCACTCGCCATTTCCTCGTACACGACCAGCAATGCGGCGGGCATCGGCAATGCCGCGACCCTGAGGGCGCTGCGCGGGGGGCGCAGCGGACTGGCGCCAAACGATCTCGATTGGGCGCCATTGCCATGCTGGATCGGCCGCGTCCTTGGCCACAGGGCCGACGATCGGGTCGAATTCCCCGCGACGCTCCGCGAATTCGATTGCCGCAACAATCGCCTCGCGTTGCTGGCGCTTGAGCAGGACGACTTCGTGGCCGCGGCCGGCGACGCGCGCCGGCGCTTCGGACCGCAGCGGGTGGGTGTGTTCATCGGCACCAGCACCTCAGGCATCCTCTCGACCGAACTCGCCTACCAGCATCGCGAGCCGCAAACAGGGCGCCTGCCGGCTGCTTACCGCTATGAAACGACCCACAATCTCGACGCCACCACCGAATTCGTCCGCAGACTGCTGGGTCTCACCGGCCCGGCGATGACAATTTCCACGGCATGTTCGTCGAGCGCGAAGGTATTTTGTCTTGCCGAACGTTTTATTCGGCTGGGATTGATCGATGCGGCCGTGGTAGGCGGCGTCGACAGTCTCTGCCACACCACTTTGTACGGATTCAGTTCATTACAGCTGGTGGCGCCCGACGTTTGCCGCCCGTTCGATGTCGCGCGACGAGGACTGTCGATCGGCGAAGCAGCTGGTTTTGCGTTGGTCGAAAAGGCCGGCCCGGGCAGCGCCGCGGTGCAGCTGTTGGGCTATGGGGAAACAAGCGACGCCCATCATATGTCAACGCCGCATCCGCAAGGCGAGGGCGCTCGCCGCGCCATGCGTGAAGCGCTGGATCGCGCTCGGCTTGAGCCCGCCCAGGTTGATTACGTGAATCTCCACGGTACCGCCACGCCCGCCAATGACCGCGCCGAGGACCATGCGGTGCATGAGGTCTTCGGTGCCGCGATTCCCTGCTCCTCGACCAAGGGATTCACTGGCCATGCGCTGGGCGCGGCAGGCATCACCGAGGGCGCAATCGCCTTGCTTTGCATCGATCACAAATTTGTTCCGGGCTGCCCGACCACCCGGAATGTGGATCCGGAGATGCGATGCGGTCTTGTCATCGAGGGACGCGACGGGCCGGTGGATCGGGTGATGAGCAACAGCTTCGGTTTCGGCGGTAGCAACTGCGCGCTCTTGTTCGGCAGGGCGGCATGATGCGCGTATCGATCGATGCGGTCGGCGTGCTCGCGCCCGGATTGCCCGACTGGACGATTGCCAGGGCCGTGCTGGCGAAACAGCGTGCATACCTGTCGTCGCTACTGGATACGCCACAACCGGTCAGCCTTGCGCCGGCGGAGCGGCGACGCAGCAGTCCAACGGTGCGCCTGGCGATTTCCGTTGCGGAGCAGGCATTGCGGCAGACGCCGCTGCTTCCGCAGGACATGGCAATGGTGTTCTCGTCGTATGAAGCGTCGGGACTGATCACTCACCAGTTGTGCGAAACGCTTGCGGGCAGCCGCGAAGTCTCGCCGACACAGTTCCACAACTCGGTGCATAACGCCCCCAGTGGGTATTACAGCATTGCCATGCACGCCACACGCGCCGCGAGCAGTGTCTGCCGGGGCGAATGGAGTTTCGCCGCGGGATTGCTCAACGCCGTGGCACAGGTCATTGCCGACGAGGTGCCGGTACTTTATGTTTGTTACGATAGCCCGTTGCCTGCGCCGATCTGTGACGTCATGCCGGTGGTCGATGCCACCGCCATCGCACTGGTGCTGACGCCTGGTAACGGTGGCGCGTCGCTGGCGGACTGGGACATCGCCATTGCGCCGCGCCGCGGTGCATCGACATGGCCGGACTGGATTCCCCCGCGGTGGCATGCCAATGCCTCGGCGCGAGGCCTGGCGGCACTTGAGTCGTTGGCCGATCCCGGACGGCGTTTCGTTTCGTTGCCACTCTCGCCGGAACTTGATCTTGAGGTGACGCGGTGCTAGATCGTGCCGGAATCGCCGCATGCCTGCCGCACACGGGGCGCATGTGCCTGCTGGATCAGGTGATATTCTGGGACGAACGCAGCATCCGTTGCCGTGCCGTTTCGCATCGCGATGCGGACAATCCCTTGCGTGAAGCCGGTGGACTCGCCGCGCTGGCGGCGATCGAGTACGCCGCTCAGGCGGCGGCGGTGCACGGCGCACTGTTGCACGGCAGGAATGTGCCCCGCGGTGGCGTATTGGCGTTGCTCAAGGATGTTGTCGCGCTTCGCCCCTGGCTGGACGATTTGGACGATGATCTCGTGATCGAGGCGACCCTGTTGCATAGCGATCCGTCAGGCGGCATCTTCAGTTTCAAGGCGTGTGCTGGCGCGACCCCGGTGTTAAGTGGACAATTTACCCTCATGTATATCGACACTTCGCAGGCGCCCGCATGAAGCGCGCGTTGGTGACGGGAGGCAGCGGCGTGATCGGTGCCGCAATCTGCCGTGAACTGTCGGCGTGCGGCTTTCACGTCATCGTTCACGCCAATCGGCATCTCGCCGCGGCGGAAGCGCTCGCGGCGGAATTGCGCCAACCTGGCGGCAGCGCCGAGGCGGTGGCATTCGACGTATGTGATAACGCCGCTACCGGCGAGGCACTGGCCGCGATTGTTGCATCGGGAACGGTGCAGGTACTGGTCAACAACGCCGGCATACACGACGATGTATTGATGCCGGCCATGGACGAGGCGCGTTGGCGGCGGGTGATTGAGGTGAGCCTGAACGGCTTCTACAATGTCACGCAGCCACTGTTGATGCCGATGATTCGCACGCGCTGGGGGCGGATTGTCACGATCACCTCGGTTGCGGGTCTGCTCGGTAACCGCGGCCAGGTGAATTATTCGGCCGCCAAGGCCGGCCTGCACGGCGCGACCAAGGCACTCGCGCTGGAAGTCGCATCGCGTGGCATTACGGTCAACGCGGTGGCACCCGGGGTCATTGACTCGCCCATGCTGGCCGACACATTCCCGGCGGAGCGTATCAAGCAGCTCGTGCCGCTCGGGCGCGCCGGCCGGCCGGAAGAAGTGGCGGCGATGGTGGGCTTCCTTTGTTCCGAGCGGGCGGGGTACATTTCCGGTCAGGTAATCAGCGTCGATGGCGCCATGACCTGAAACCCGGCTTCCACTTCAGACAAGCATGCTGGCGATCCGCCGCGCCGCCGCGGTGATCGCCGTAACCAGGAAAGCGCAGCCCATGCCAAGACTCGACATCGACAAAGTACCGGAGGCGGAACGCCATTGCGAGGTGTTGGTCATCGGCTGCGGACCGGCGGGTTCGACCATCGGCGCCATGCTGGCGAAAAAGGGCCGCGATGTCGCCGTGTTTGACAAGGACCGGCATCCGCGCTTCCACATCGGTGAATCGTTGCTGCCGCAGAACATGCCGATCCTGCAGGAATTGGGCGTGTGGGAAGAACTGAACCGTATCGGGATCCGCAAGGATGCCGCCGAATTCGAGTCGCAGGCGCACGGCAAAACCGTCTGCTTCGAGTTTTCGCAGGCATTCGACAAGCGCTGGCCGCATGCCTTCCAGGTGCGCCGTTCGGAATTCGATCATATGCTGTTGCGTAATGCCGCCGAGAAAGGTGCGCGGATCCACGAAGGAGCGCGGATAACGTCGGTCGAGTTCGGCAATGTATCCCGTCACGAGGACACCATCGTCCAACTGAGGCTCGAGGACGGTTCCACCCAGGTCTGGCGCACCCGGTTCCTGGTCGATGCTTCCGGGCGCGATACATTTCTTTCCGACCGCTTTGGCATCAAGCGCAAGAACAAGCAACATGCCAGCGCCGCGATCTTCGGCCATTTTCGCCATGCGCGACGCAACAGCGGCAGTGCGGAAGGCAACATCACCATCGTCTGGTTTCCACACGGCTGGTTCTGGTTCATCCCGCTCAGGGACGGCACCACCAGCGTGGGCGCGGTATGCTGGCCGGCGTACATGAAATCACGCGCCAGCGATCCCACCACGTTCTTCATGCAGACCGTTGCCCTGGCGCCGGAGATCGCGGCGCGCCTCACCGGCGCGGAACTGACCGCGCCGGTGACCGCCACCGGTAACTATTCGTATTATTCGGAGCGCATGTCCGGTGAGGGCTATCTCATGGTCGGCGATGCCTGGGCATTCATCGACCCGGTATTTTCCAGCGGCGTGTACCTGGCGATGAACAGTGCCAGGCTTGGGGCCGATCTCGTCGATGCGGTGCTGACTGACCCGGCGAGCGCACCGGCGCGCTACCGTCAATTCGAGTGCACGGTTCGGTGTGGTGTGAGTACATTTTCGTGGTTGATTTACCGCATGACCTCGCCGGTGATCAGGAAGCTATTCATGGCGCCGCGCAACGTGCTTGGCGTGCAGTCGGCCGTGGTGTCGCTGCTGGCCGGCGACGTTTTCCGGTCGGGCCCGGTGCGTCCGCGCCTGTATTTGTTCCGCTTGATCTACTATGCCAATTTTCTCGCTGATCTGCCGGTCGCGTATCGTGCCTGGAAGAAGCGGCGGCGCGACATTCAAACACCTGCCGAGAGCACATGAGGCGCGGCTATCGCCTGGGGTGCCTGGTCTTCGCTGCCGTCGGCATGCCTGCGCCGGGGGCTCAGGCGGAGATGCTTCCACTTTGGGAAGCGGGGGCCGGGGCTGCGGCGATCAGCTTTCCGGACTATCGCGGGTCGGCGCGCCACCGCAATTACTTGCTGCCGTTGCCGGTGTTTGTCTACCGCGGCGAGGTCCTGCAGGTCGATCGCGAGAAAGTGCGTGGACTACTGCTCAAAGGCGAGCGCGCGGAGTTTGATATCTCCGTCAGCGGATCGGTGCCGATTCGCAGTGACGGCAACCGGGCCCGCGAGGGCATGCCCAATCTCGATCCGACGCTTGAAGTGGGACCGTCGCTCAACTTATCGCTGGTAAAGACGGAACATTCCAAACTCGCGCTCAGGCTGCCGATGCGCGCGGTGATCGCAAGCGATTTCCATACGATTCACCATGCAGGCGTGTTGACGAATCCGAATCTCAACCTTGACCTGAAGGCGCTGCGCGGATGGCGGTTGGGGCTGGTGGCGGGTGCACTGTTTGCCGACCGCAAGTACCATGATTATTTCTATGGAGTGGCGCCCGAATACTCGCGTGCGGGCCGGCAGGCGTATCGCGCCCCGGGTGGATACTCGGGCGCGCAGTTTATCGCGGCCATTTCGCGGCGCTTTGAGCCGGTGTGGGTGGCCGGGTTCGCCAAGTACGATGTCGTCGGCGGCGCGGCGTTCGCGTCGAGCCCATTGGTCGAGCGGCACAACAACCTGTCCGTGGGGTTCGCGGTGACATGGATTTTCGCGCAATCGGCCAGGCTCGTCGAACGCAGCGAGTAGGCCGGCGCGCACTCCGACATAGGCTGTTGTCGCGACCGGATTCCGGTGGCCAGATACCAGCGTTAATCTATAATTTGCCGTGAAACCCCCATGGCATCCGTTTGTCGAACCTGCTGCAATCTATTGGAATATTGATGCAGATGCCCAGTCCCGCGACCAAAATTGTCGTCGTCATTCCCGCCTTCAATGAAGCGGCGACTATCCGCGAACTCACCGAAAGCGTGCTGCGAATCGTTCCCGATGTTGTGATCGTCGACGACGGTTCGTCGGATTCGACCTGCGAACAACTTGCCGGGTTGCCGGTAGTCGTGCTGCGCAACGAGCGTAATCTCGGCAAGGCGGCTAGCCTGTGGCGAGGCTTTGAGCATGCGCGCGCCCGGAACGCACAATTCGTGGTCACGCTGGATGGCGATGGTCAACATCGGCCGGAGGATATGCCGCGGCTGTTGAACACAGCCGAACGGGCGCCACAAAGCATCATTATCGGCGCGCGCTTGCACGACCGGAAGAACTTTCCCCCGCGGCGTTACTACGCAAACCAGTTCGCGCGTTTCTGGATTTCATGGGCCGCGGGTTATCCGATCGCCGATACCCAATCCGGCTTCCGGGTGTATCCGGCCATCCTGCTCGCCAAGCTCACGCGTCGCGATGTGGCCTGGAATGGCTTCGTGTTCGAAAGTGAAGTGTTGATTGCTGCCGGCGCAGTGGGCGTGCGCAGCATTGCCGTGGCAATTCCCGGCATTTACCCGCAAGGGGCACGACCGAGTCATTTCCGGCCGGTCCTGGACATTGCCCGCATTGTCGTGATGGTGGCTGGCCGCCTGCTCAGGCGGGGCATGTATCCCGTTGGACTTTGGCGGAGCCTCAATCTGCCCATGGCCATTGAGGTTGGCCCGGACCTGGTGTCATTGTCCGGCGCCGGCCTTGCCGACGTTGTCGCAAAGCAGCCTCCCGCGCCGCGGCGCTAGCTAGCGCCACCTGAACCCGGAGAAGCCTCTGCCGCACGCTTGCAGGGCCGGTTGGCGCCGCGCAGTGGGTCACGTTAAGGTCGGTGGACGGTAGTCCCGGAAGTCTTCGCGCAACTTTGTCTTCAACAGTTTTCCCGTCGCCGTATGCGGCAGCTGATCGACAAACACGACGTCGTCGGGCATCCACCACTTGGCGATCTTGCCCTGAAAAAAATCAAGCAATTCTTCCCTGGTGACTTCGGCGCCTTTCTTCTTCACCACGATCAACAGCGGTCGCTCGTCCCACTTCGGATGGGCCACACCAATAACGCCCGCCTCCAGCACGGCGGGATGGGCAACGGCAATATTTTCAAGGTCGATTGAGCTGATCCATTCGCCACCCGACTTGATTACATCCTTTGAGCGATCCGTGATCTGCATGAAGCCATCCGCGTCGATGGTGGCCACATCGCCGGTGGCGAACCAGCCGTCGTGCAGGGCGCTCTCTGCTTCCTTGAAGTAATGCTCGAGTATCCACGGGCCGCGGACCATCAGGTCGCCGAATGCCTTGCCGTCCTGCGGCAGTGCCTTGCCGTCGCCGTCGACGATCTTCAGTTCCACGCCGAATAACGGGCGGCCCTGTTTGACCTTGATGGCAAATTGTTCGACGGCCGACAGCTTGAGGTGTTTGGCCTTTAACCGGCACATCGTGCCCAGCGGCGACATTTCCGACATTCCCCAGGCATGCACGACGGTGACCTGGTAATCCCGCTCAAAAGTTTCAATCATTGCCGGCGGACAAGCTGACCCCCCGATGATGGTCTCGCGGAAGGTTCTGAAGGAGAGACCGTTGGCCTTGACGTGATTCAACAGGCCCATCCATACCGTTGGCACGCCGGCACTCATGGTCACGCCTTCATCTTCGAACAGGCGATGCAGACTGGCGCCATCCAGCGCGGCACCCGGCATCACCAGCTTGGCGCCCACGCCCGCACAGATGTACGGAAGGCCCCATGCGTTCACATGGAACATCGGCACGACCGGCAGCACAACATCTTGGGACCGGAGACAAAAGGCATCAGCCGCCATCGCGCCAAATGTATGAACGACTGTCGAGCGGTGTGAGTACAGAACACCTTTCGGATTGCCGGTGGTTCCCGAGGTATAACAAAGGCTGGAAGGCGTGAGCTCGTCGAATGCCGGCCAATCGAAATCGTCGTTCTCGGCGGCGAGCAGTTCCTCGTAGCACAGCAGGTTGGGAACGTTGACAGCCGGCATGTGCGCCCGGTCGGTCATGGCCACGAAACCCTTCACGCCCGCGAGGGCCGGCGCAAGTTTTTCCACCAGCGGAGCGAAGGTAAGATCGAAAAACAGGTACTGGTCTTCGGCATGATTGACGATGTAGGAAATCTGTTCCGGAAACAGGCGCGGATTGATGGTGTGGATGACAGCACCCATGCCGGACACGCCGTAGTACAGCTCGAAATGCCGGTAGCCATTCCAGGCGAGCGTGCCAACTCGCTCGCCCTGCGCAACTCCCAGCCGGGCAAGTGCGTTGGCGAGGCGCCTGGCGCGTTGTGATGCCTGAAGGTAGCTGTAGCGGTGCAATTCGAAACTCGCGCCGCCTTCGATGGTGCGCGAGACTATTTCCGTATCACCGTGGTATCGCGCTGCGTGATCGAGCAGGGACGAAATCAACAGCGGGCGCTGCATCATGCTTGACAACATGGTTTCCTCCGGTCAGGTTCCTTGAACTATTGTGGCACAGGACTACGCGCGAATCCGCCGGGAGGATGCAGGGTGGTAGAGGGGACACGGGAACGCGGAGACACGGGAACGCGGAGACACAGGGACTCGTGACGAGCGCAGCTTGGCCCGCGCATCCCAAGACGTCATTCCCGGTCAGCCGACGGTGCAAATTGGCGTGACCCTGCTTAAGGACATGCGTGCCGGCAGGGAACGTGCACCGGCAAATGCGCGAGCCGCCGTGATTTCCTGCCGGACCTCTCGCTCAGTTGCAAAGGGGCTGAACGGGTACTGGGAGGCCCGGGCCGCGCCAGGAAAACTGAGCGCAACCCATGTCGAGGAGTCCGCGCGGCGCAAGATTTGCACCGATCGGAACCCAGCCAATTGGCGCGATCTTCCGGTCCCGGGGAACGGTCAAAATAGTGCGGCCACTCCTGGTTGCGCGGCAAACGCGAGCGACCATTGATCGACTTCGGGTGGTCGGGAAAACTGCACACGGTCCTGCAAGAAATCGACGGCGGCGGTGATGACAGCGCTATCCCGCAGCACTTTACGGTGGCCGAGGCCGAACGTACGCTTGAAACGCGCATCCGGCCAGGCGCGGGCGACAGACAGACCGTTTTCGATGCGCACGTCACGGTCAAGCTGATCGTGAATGACCAGCGCCTTTGCGGTCAGCGACGCGGCGGCCCGCGGCATTTCAAATTCAGTCCATTGCACGCCGATCTTCTGCTCGAGGCGCCATTGCATGGCGGCACGAATGCGCTCTGACAGGCCCAGTGTCTTCGCAAAGAACCGCGAGTAGCGGATCAGCGAAGCGGGCGGCGCAATCTGCACGACACGGATATCTTTCAAGTGCTGCAGGTCATGCCTGAGCGCAATGCCGATGCCGGCGCACCCGAGTGAATGGCCGATGAACCCGGCAATCCGGATTCCCTGACTTTCGGCGTGCTTGGCGACCGTGGAAACGCCTTTCGCGAAGTCGGTGATGGGTGCTTCGCTGCCTTCCGAGTAACCATGACTGACATGGTCAAACAGCAATACCTGGTATCCCGCCTTTGTCAAAGCCGGCACAAATTCGCGAAACTGCGCACCGCGCCCGCCCCAGCCATGGCTGGCGATGATTGCCGGATGGGCCGGGTGGCCAAAGCGCCAGCCGGCTAGTTTGCCCATCGGTGAGGTGATGCTCAGGCGCGTGCCATGGGTGAGCGTCTGCAATTCACGCGGAGTGTGGACGATGCGCGGCGGTGTGATGAACCATTGGGACGCTTTGCGTGCCATCCATGCCGGCGCGAAGGCGGCAGCCAACGACACCCCCACGCGCGTTGCAAACCGTGACAAATAGACACGAACGATCGTGCTATTAAAAGGCAAAGAAAGCGTCTGGGACATATTCAACTCCTTTTTCCTAGCGGGGGGTGGAGACAGTGGCGGGGTGATTGCCGAGGACTTGTCGAAACGCCGACTTGTCGGCGGACATTGCCAACGCAAACAGGCGATCGAACGCCTTCCTTGCACGGATATTGGCCAAGTCATCGCGGAACAGATTGCGCGAACGATAGGTTGACGCGAGGATGCCGAAGAATTCGAAGGCCAACTGCTCCGGATCGGTGTCGGCAGAAAATTCGCCCGTGTCGATCGTCATCTGAATCGACTTGACCAGGCTTTCCTGCATACGCTGCATGTGCCGCAACAGTGCGTCGCGAACTGCGCCGGGCTTGTCATCAAATTCGGTAATCGCGGTCATCATCGGACAACCGGTTAAATCGCAGCGCGTCGTCCAGGTCAACCAGTTGTCGCACATCGCATTCAGCCGCTTCAGTCCGCGCGGCGAAGACAGGGCGGGAAGCGTGGTCACCTCATTGAAGCGCCGGATCGCCTCATCGAGAGTGGCGATCTGCAGTTCTTCCTTGGATCCAAAATGCGCAAACAGGCCGCTCTTCGACATGCCGGTTTTTTCGGCGAGCGAACCTATCGTGATTGCCTCGAATCCTTCTGTACTGGCGTGCTTGAGTGCCGCCTTCAGGATGGCGGTGCGGGTTTCTTCCCCTTTTGACGCACGTGGCGGCGATTTAGTGGCGGCGTTCATGATCGAATAATAGAACGATCGTTCGTATTATGTCAATAGCCGTTGCAATACCGGGCCAGATTGTAAGACTCAAGCACTGGCGCGCGGTCCACGGCATTTTGTGCTCAAACGCCGCGCTAGTATTGGAGTTTGACTTCTTCACCGGCCTGCTACTTGCGAAAATCGGCCGGTTCGCTAGCCCTTCTTTTTCAACCATTCCAGCAGTGCTGGAGTAGGCAATGCCGCGCTTATGAGGAAGCCCTGCGCCCGGTCACAGCCCATCTTCTTGAGGTCCTTGAAAGTCGCCATATCCTCAATCCCTTCCGCGACCACCGAAAGCTCGAAGTTATGCGCGAGGTCGATCACCGAGCGAACAATCTGCTGGTCGCCTTTGGATTGACGCATATGCTGCACGAACAGTTTGTCGATCTTGATTTCATCCAGCGGGAAATTCTTGACGTACGACAGCGACGAATATCCGGTGCCAAAGTCATCGACAGACAATCGAAGCCCCATTTGCTTGAGGCGTTTCATCACGGCCATCGATTGATCCGCATCGCCGATGGTCGCGCTTTCGGTAATTTCGAGGGTGACCTTGGCGGGGTCCGAGCCCCAGGTGCCGATCGCCTGCGCAATGACATCCGGCAAATCGGCATCCGTCAACGTGACCGTCGACAGGTTGATATCGACTTCGAGATCCACACCGAGATGCTTCCATTCGGACTGGTGGCGCAAGACCGTCCCCAATACCCAGGTCGTGAGGCTGCTGATCATGCGATTGGCTTCGGCAACGCGAATGATTGCCGGGGGCGAAATCGGACCGCGATCCGGCAGCGTCCAGCGCAACAAGCCTTCCACCGCATGGCATGCACCCGTTTTCAGGTCGACCTGCGGCTGATAGTGGACTTCCAGCTGATTGGTGCGAATCGCCTCGCGTAACGGCTCCTCGAGGCCCAGGTAGGCATCGGCATCACGGCGGTCGTCGCGCTGGAAAACGTGTTGCGCAACATCGCGGGTGCGGGCGATGCGTTTGGCAATATCGGCATGCACCACCAGTTCTTCGGCGTCCTCCGCGTGGTCCGGAAAGCAGGCGATGCCCACGACCGGCCTGATGTTGGTCAGCGCATCATCAAAACTGAAAGGCGCCTCGAGCGCCTGCTGGATCTTGCCAGCGGCCAGCCATGCCTGTGCACCGGTTTTGAGATTGGGCAGGATGACGCATATTTTTTCGTCTGAAATCTGCAAAAAGCGGTCTACAGGACGCAACGCGCCGGGCAGGCGCTTGAGCGCGCGGCGCATGATGTCCACGTTCGGCACGCCGAACAGGGCGTCGAGGCGATCGCCGCGCGCGAGCGCGACAATCAGCACACCGACGGTTCGCTGGGCGATTCGCGCGTGGTCGATGGCGTTGGCAAGCGTTGCCCTGAGGACGTCGCGGGTCAACTCCTGGTTGACGGCATCATGGATTGAGGACGCGGTCTTTGCCGGTTTGGACAGTGACGGGTTGACGGGCTCATTCATGGCGATCAGGCAAGGTAGTATTCGCTGGGATCGAGGCCGTAGGCATTGCTTGGCAGACCGCGGCGGATGTGCGCGGCGTTGTCAGACACGTCATAGAGCAGGTCGCGAATGACCGGATGCGCGCAATGCGATTTGTCCGCCTCGGCCACCACCAGGACCTTCGGGCGCAAGCGCTTCAACTTGCTGTGGGTAACGACCACGGCCACTTCACCAGTCGAAAGCTCTACCAGGCTGCCCACGGGAAATACGCCGATCGACTGGATGAACTGTTCAACCATGTCGGCATGAAACTGGGTGCCACTCCAGTTGGACAGCATCTGCAGTGCTTCGTGCGGTGAAATGGCCTCGGCGTAAGGACGGTGCTTGGTCACCGCGGCGTAGGTGTCGGCAATGGCGCTCATGCGGCCGAATACGCTGATTCGGTCTCCCATCAGGTTATTGGGGTAGCCGGTGCCGTTGATGCGCTCGTGATGTTGCGCGATGCCTTCAAGGACATCGGGATGAATGTTTGGTGTCTGGCTGAGTACGTCGAGACCCAGATCAACATGGTCCTTGATCTGTTCAAACTCGTCCGAGCTGAGGCGGGCATTCTTTTCCAGAAGCTCGCGTGGCAACTTGATCTTGCCGATATCCAGCAACAACCCCATCATTCCCAGTTGCGAGAGCTGTTCCTTCGGGTAACCCAGGTGCCTGCCGAATGCCACCAGACTGACGGCCACCGACAGGCCGTGATCGTAGACGGTCAGGTCCTGCTCGCGCATTTTTGCCACCCACATGAGCGCATCGGGATTCCTCACCATGCTTTCGACCATGTCGTTGATGACTTCCTCGACGCTCTCCAATTGCAGGCCGCTGCCGGCACGAATATCCTCGACCACCCGGTGCAGCAGATCATTGGTGCGCTGAAAGGCGACCGTGGCGGCGCCGATTTCCTCTTCAACCGGCTGCGCATCCTCGTAAATGGTCAGTTGCACGCTTTCCGGAATGAACGCGGCACGCACATATTTCGTCGGCTCCGGCGAGTACGCTGATGCATTGTGGTCGTCCGCGGCTTCTTCCGGAGGCTTTGCGAACAAGCCGGAAACCCCCTCGCGCAACTTCCCCCAAAGTCCCCGCACGTTTTGCGCGCCAGCAACTTCACGTGCGTTTTGGCCGGCTGCATGTCGCGCCCGGTCCGTGGCGTCATGCGCGCGAAAATCCGATTTGCCGCTCTGCGCACGCCTGGCCTCGACCGGCATGGCGAACTCCCTTGAGCGGGACCGACC
>JBDTSU010000007.1:0-29754 GCA_039930965.1 Betaproteobacteria bacterium | reverse complement strand
GGTATTCGCTCCACACTGCACGCAAATGCTGGGTCTCCGCATCATGGGCGAGATCGAGCTTGACATCTTCAAACGCGTGCCGCTTGGCGGGGATATGACCGAGCAGCTTGGCGATATGAAAACCGTAATTGGTCTCAAACGGCGGCGAGACTTCGCCCACCTTGAGCTTGCGGACCGCGGCGGCAAAGCGCGGGTCGAACTTGGTCAGGTCCTGGACACCCAAGTCGCCCTTGTTATCCGGCGCGGAAATATCGTCGGAAAGTGTCTGCGCGAGGGATTCGCGTGATTCGCCCGCCAGCAGGCGCTTGCGAATCTCCTCCGCGCGCGCCTTCGCCTGCTCCAGCGTGCGGCCCTTGGTGCTGACCAGTGCGTGCCAGACCTCATGCCGCTCGGGGACGGTGGTCTTCTCGGGGTTGGCGAGGTAATCCTCCCGGGCAAGTGCCATGTAATCGATCTTGGGCGCTTCGTCCTGCACTTGCTGGCCGCGATATTTGGCGAGGACCTTGTCGGTCTGGACGCGAATTTCCGCCTGTGCCTTGGGCAGCAGTTCGAGCTTGTGCTCGCGCGCCTCGATAGCGAGCGTCTTGTTGATCAGCGTGTTCTCGACCAGTTGCGCGAGGCGCTGTCGATCCATCAGGAATTCAATCCGGTCGTTCGGCGGAATGCGCGCCAGTTCGGCCTCAAATTCGGCATAGGTGATGCTGGTGCGGCTGTTGGAGACCAGCACCTTGTCGGGCGGCAGCGGTACCTGCGCATGCGTGGCTGTTGCAACACCAGCGAAGATGAGCGCGGCGCACAAGGCAGAAGTGGTCAGGGGGCGAGTGAGGATTGAGTGCATTTTCCACGACATAAAAGAAAACAGGCGGAGGTGACTCCGCCTGTGACAGAGGTTATAAGAGAACGTTTTATCGGCCGATTTGTATCAACCCGGCGCAGCGTGGCTGACCGTTATTGGCGCAGGAATCGGTAGCCGGCCCGGTATTGGAGGCCGGAATGCGGCCATCTTGCCAGCGGACGTTGAAATAGTACTCGGTGCCCGGTGTCAATTTGCAGTAGGTGATGTTTGCAGCCGGACCAGCCGTGACCTGGAAGTAAATCGAATTTTCACGGGTCGCCGACTTGTAGCAGAAATCGCGTACGGCGCCATTGGCGAGCTTCGTGTAATCGAAATCACATGGCTTGGTTGACAGCGTGATGAAGTTTGCCGGCAATGGGCCCCACGTAGTTTCGGTCAGGGTAATCGTGCCCAAGCCTGTTTGTGTCGGCGTGAACCGATAGCTAAGCGCTTCATTCGGCGCCATGTCGAAGAAATCATTCGAGAACCCGGCACTGTACGGATCAAAATCGATGTTGTGGTGCCAGGCGCGCGAGATTGCCGGGGTGGTGGGCGGCACAGAGCTCGGTGCAACCGGATTGTTGCAGCGAACCGGGTCTACCGCCCAGGCATTCAGCAACACGCCGGCGCCATTCAGGCCCGTGTGGTTTGCGCCCGATTTGCCCGGTTCCTTTGAGGGATTCGGAATCGGGGTGCCTTCAAGCGACAGGATTGCGCCATTGGGAGGGGCCGGCGCAATGACCACGGTGAAGGGGGCGGTCACGGCATTCGGTAATGTCCCATTTGCCGCTTGTACCGCGAACGTGAAGGACCCCGAAACCGTTGGGACGCCTCCCAATACACCCGTGGAAGGATTAAGCGTCAAACCGGTGGGCAACGTCCCGCCGGTAATGCTCCATGTGATCGGTGCCGTACCCGCCGTCAGCGTAAAAGTCTGCGACGGATAGGTGTTTCCGGCCGTGCCGGTCAGGGGAATCGACAACGCCGCGATCAAAGGCGCAACGGGCGTGGCGACAGTTATGGTGATGTTTTGCACCGCGTCCGTAGGCACACCGTTGGTGGCCGTAATGGTTGCGGCAAAGGGTCCCGCCGAGGTTGGCGTGCCACTGATCAACCCGGAGGATGAAATATTCAGCCCTGGCGGCAATCCGGTCGCGGTATAGGTGATCGGAACCGCACCGGTCGCAGAATATTGATGGCTGTATGCAAAGCCGACGGTCGCGGTAGATGGCGCGGTATTGGTGATGATCGGGGGACCACTCGGCGCAGTAATGGAAACCGTCACGGCGAGCGCGGCGCTGGTGCCGCCGGAATTGGTTGCGGTGATGGAAAGACTGAAAGCGCCAGCTGTTGTGGGCGTGCCGCCCAGCACACCGGAATTGCTGAGTGTCAAGCCGGGGACGGATCCCGTCATGGCCCAGCTGGTGGGCGAATTGCTAGCCGTAAACGTGTGGCTGTAGGCGACCCCCGTGTTGCCGGCGGGAGGTGTGCTGCTATTGATGGCCGGTGCTGGCACGACCAGGCTGCAATTGGATGTATTGATCGATATATTCCCGGCGCCAAACGTCACGGTGGCCCCCGGGCAGCTTGCATTATTGACGGTGATGGTCTGCGCCTGCACCGGCGCAAACGAGAACGCGAAACACGCGGTCAGCATTGTGGCGAATACAGTTCGTAGTTTTATGAAACTCATATTAGTCCTTTTATAGAGGGCAAATTCAATCGCGTAATGGTCCCGGTAGTATCCAGTGTTGTTCTTGTAGGGGAGTGCGTAAATCTCATCGATATTAACAAGTTATGACAGCGGATTCTGTGAACTGTTGCATAGTGAATGGCCTTCAAAACGACAAAAAGGGGTGGAACCCACCCCTTTTTGTCTGTTGCATTTGAACAATCCAGCTTACTGGATGTTACGTGAGAAACGATGATCCACAACACCGCCGTATTTGGACACGACACCGGTATTCGTGTAGTTGTGCAGCATCGCACCAACTACCGGCAAACCGTTGTGACGTCCAGGTGCCAAAGCAACAGGCGCCAAGCCCAGCGGCGTAATCGTCGCGGAAACCGGGGTCAAGCCTTGGGTCGCCGTAACGAAGTTCATCGACATCCAGCCGTTAGGACCTTGGGTGGAACGCAGTGACGGGGTGGTACGGCTAGCCGGCAAAGTCGTTGCACCGCTGACGATCGCCTGCAGACTTGCGATCAACGGGTTGGAGTTGGTGGAGCCGAGCAAGCTGGAAGTACCAAACGGAACTACGTTTGCTTCCCAGCACAGTGTGGCACCAGCTGCCGGACCGGCACCCGGAGGAATCGGGGACGGGTTCGGGAATACGCTTTGCGCCGTTGCGACCGGACCTTCTTCACGGTTGAACACCGAGAAGCCGTACGGGTCACACGAGCCGACCGACGTCGTGTTCTGGAAGTTGTTCGCGAACGGCGACGGTGCAGGCGGCGCACCAGCGAGGCCGGCCGGAACAAAGGCAGCTTTCGTCGGGAACGTCACAACCCAGTCGGTTTGCGAAGCGGTACCTGCATCAAGGATGAACTCATTGATAACGCTATTGCGCATCAACGCGCCCGACATTGCTTCAGGGCCCGTATTCCACGTGGCGGTAACTACACCCGCACTGGTGAACACGTTGCTGATTGAGGGGTTCACACCAGCCGCAAGAGTCGGGGTCGTGTTGCCGGCTTCGCTGTAGCGTACCAGCGCGGTCCATGCATCAACAGCGGTCGGGCTCAACGTGTAGTTGGCACCGGTCGCCGAATTGATGATGCTGGCGCGGCCAGTCAAACCACCACGGGGCGGGAACATCAGGGAGTTGGCAGGTGTCGTGCCGGTGTTCGGGAAACGTGTCGTTGCCGGATTGGCCGCGAAGTTGTCGAACGAGTCCAGCGCGCCGCAGTTTGCGGGCACACCAACTGAATTGTGTTTGATGAAACCGGTGACAGCGACGGCGGTGGCGCCAGCAATGGCGTCGCCTTGGGTCGCGTTGTCGTCGATTACACCCATTTCCAGCACTTCAAAATAACCTTCGCGGGTGCGATCAAGCGTCGTGAAGACGTTGGTGTCGCTGGCCGCGCCGGTGTACTGGTAGTTCTTGAATTCGTTCAGCGGCAAGCCCAACGTATCAACACGCGTCTCGGTGAACAGATCGCTAGGTGTTACGCAGGAATTGTCATTGGAGATCAGGCGGGCACCATTGGCGGTTTGCACAACAGCACCGGTCCATACGTCTGCCGGGGACAGGAACAAGTTAAAGTCAAGTACTTCGCGGCTGTTCTTGCCTTCCAGGAAGCGTACTTTAACGGCCTTGGTGTTGTCCTGGGTGTTGATGATTGAGATCGCCGTGAAATGACCGGCGCGAGCCGTGTAATACGGGAAAATCAATACTTGTCCCAGACCATCCGGGCTGATGTGTACTGCGTCAGCCGTACCGGCGGCGCCCAGCGCGGCCAGTCCCGCCATTACGGCGGCGTGCAAAGACTTCTTTTTTAAGCTATTCATTTTATGAGTTACTCCTTTTAGAGATAAAAGTGATCACTTTAGAGGCTACAACATTGCAAGTTTATACCAGACAAAACCATTTTTCAAACCTTATTGTTGCTTTAGTGCCACACCTGCGAACCGCAATTTCCGTTTAACCACGGTATACGAACCACCATTTGCCCCCATCCAAAATCCATTTTTCATTGATGGTCTGGGTGTATGGGAGATTTGGCAAAACATTTACATCAAGCTGCAAAGTGACGTCGCACACTTCCGGCTCACAGACGGCGCGGGTCACTTTTGCGCCCCGCCAACTGGCCGAAGAAATCCGGCTGCGGAACACGTCCAATGGCAAAGACAGCCGCCCCGCCGGGGAAATATATGCGTAAGCCTTGTCAAACTGTGCCGCCAGCAATGCATCCCACCGCTCTTGCGCCCGGGACATTACCGCCTGTTCAGGCGTCATTTTAACGTCGGGGATACCTGCACAAGCACTGAGTATGACTGCCAAAACCATGCCGGTTACGACCTGAACCCACAGCAAAAATCGCACTACTAATCCAATTCTTCGGTGAAATAGTTAAAGTAAAGTCTCAGGAACGCACCATATGAGCAAAGCGTATTGAAATCTGCCCCTCGCGTCAACAATTTCGACATAAAATTTGCCTTGTGCCTACTTTGCGATACCGAAAGTATCATTTTGTGTTCTTTGGCAGGTAGGCCTCAAGGGAAGGCAGCTTTTTGCGGATTTCGTCGGTCACCGCACGGGCGTCATCGGGGCTGGTCACGACGGTCGGCGTGATCAGAAGGACCAGTTCAGTGCGCTTCTTGCTAAGGCTCTGGGTGCCGAACAGCCCGCCGATGAGCGGGATTTTCGACAAAAGTGGCACGCCCGACGACCCGGTCGTATTGACGTCCTGAATAAGTCCGGCCAATACCATGGTTTCGCCTGAGCTTACCGTGACAACCGTTTGGGCCTTGCGAGTGGCGATGGTCGGGTTGGCGCTGGTACTGGTCGGCGAACTCACTTCCTGATTGACGTCCAGTGTGACGCGTCCGCCCGCATTGATGCGCGGGGTTACGCTCAGGATGACGCCGGTACTCAGGTACTGGCGGGTGGTGACCACGTTGCCACCGGTACCGGTTCCCGTGGACGAACCCGTGTCGACGGAAATCTGGTCGCCAACATTGATGGTCGCCTTTTCATTGTCGAGGACCATCACGCGCGGGGTGGAAATCACCTTGGAGCGACCGTCGGTGCCCAACGCCTGCAGGACGGCGCGGATGTCACCGCCAGGCCCCAGGTTAATGAGTTGCAGTCCGGGCGCCGTCGGAATCAGCGAACGCGCATCCCGGACCAGGTTGCCGGCGGCGTCAATCATGCCCGGCAGGCGCGGCAGCGTGCCCGAAACACTTCCGTCGCCATTTACGCCGCGCAGTGAACCAACCGTGTTGTTGCGAGCGTTGACAAACCATTCGATACCGAACTTCAAGTCGTCGCTCAACGTGACTTCCGCGACCAGAACCTCCACCGATACCTGGCGTCTTGCCACATCGAGTTGTCGAAGCGCGCCCTGGATGGTCTCGTAATCCGCCGGCGACGCCAGGATCAGCAGGGCGTTGTTGTCGTTATCGGCAATGATGCGGACGTCCTTGGATACCGACACGCCGCTGCCGGCAAACGACACCAGCGATTGCGCCGCCGTTTGCGCCGCACCGCCGGGCTGGCCAGTCGCCGGCGCAGGCGTTGTGGCAATCTGGACCGGTCGCTGCCCCGGGGCAAGCGATGGGCCGGTCGAGCCTTGTTTATTGCCATAGACCTCACTCAGCAATTGCGCCAGTTTTTCGGCCTTGCCGTGCTGGACCGCATAAACATTCAGGCGCATCCCGCCGGATACACCGCCGGCACGATCGAGCCGCTCGATCCATTTCCTGGCTTCCTCGAGATACTTCGGCTGCGTGGTGACCACCAGCAAACCATTCATGCGCTCAATGGGGATGATGCGCACAATGCCCGCGAGCGGGCTCTGGGCGGCGGTACCAAATATGCGGTCCAGATCCGCGCTAAGCGCCTTCACATCGGTCGCCATCTGGAACAGGCCTACCGAATAGCCGGAAAGAAAATCCACATCGAACAAATCGATAATGTCGAACAAATGCCGCAATTCTCGTTGAGTGCCCGATACGATGATGAGATTGCGCACCGCGTCAATCTGTACGGATGCCGCCGGATCCGTGACGTACGGACCCAGAATGCGCTGCATATCCGCGGCGCCAACAAATTTGAGCTGCACGATCTGCACCGAAAATCCCGGGGGCAACGGTGCCGCGGTCGTACCAAACTGCGGTGTCACCGAACCGCGCGTACCAAGCGCCGCCGGCATGATTTTGTACAGGCCTTCCTCCCGCAGCATGATCTGGCCATTCTGGCGCAGCATCATTTCCAGGATGGGAATCAGATCCTTACGCGAGACCGGTTTCGACAGGCGGATTGTTCCGGTCCCCGTTGTGGCCGGATGAATCGTGAAGGTTTCGCGCAGGTAGTCTCCCATGATCGACTGGACAATCGCGCGAATATCGGTCGCTTCAAAATTGAGGCTGAATTCCTCTGGCCCGGAGGGTACCGTGGGTTGCGGTGGCGTGGTTTTAAGGAAATTGCCGGTGCCGGAGACGACAAGCGCGTCTTTCGCCCGGGCCTGCGATTCTGCCGCGCCGGGCACCGAACCGGGCGATCCAGGTTGCGGTCCAGCCATGATCGTCGTCTTTGCGTTACTACCGGGACCCCCTGCCGGAACGGACTCCGGCGACTTGGCACCAGGCAATATGGAGCATGCGCTCAGCATGACCATCAAGGTCGTCAAGACGACGGGTAAAGTTCTGGGACGAATGGGCATCATGGGCTTCAATTCAAAAAAGTTGCATTAAGCGTTTCAATCGGAAAATCGGTATTTGATGACCGGAGGGAACACCCCGGTTTTGCCACAGTCCCTTTCCGCGAAATCGGCGGCGACGACTTTTTGCGGGCCGTTCATTGTTGCGGCGTGGTCTGAAAACGGCGGCGGCGCTGCGCGTTGCTGCCGCCCTCTGTCGCCGGCACCGCCTGTGTCGGCGCCGGAATACCTGCGCCAGGCATGACGAACCCTGGTAAGACCGCCGACCCGGGAGCCGGTGTTGCCGCGTTTGGCGGCGGAATCATTGGCCGGATCCCTGCCTGCGGCGGGGCGCCGACGGTGACAACGGCCACCGGTGGCGCAACCGCAGGCATACCTGCGACGGGTGGCGCCACGCCCGGCATCGGCGCCGCCACTTTGGGGGGTGCCGGTGGCGACGATGCCGTGCGCAAGGTCAGTTCCTCGGTTTCTTCACCCTGTTTCAACACCACGCGATTTGTTTCAACCGTATCCAGCGTGATGCCGTTGATTTCCTTGCCTCTGGTTACCCGCACCGTCTTGCCGGTTGCCGTTTCAAGCAAGAAAGCGGTGGTGAATTCGCGGTTAACCGAGGTCCCGCTGAGTTTGAACTGTCCTTTCTTCATGGCCGGCGCACTCCCGGCCAGGTTGACGGCCGCAGGCCGCCGAGTGGGCGTAAACAGCGGCCGATCAGCGGTTTCCTTGAATGCACTGTCCAGCGAGGGCAATGCAAACGCCGGCAGGGTCGCAGGCATATCGGTCGCCCGTGCCGCATCCTGTGCCGCCGGGGGCAATGGCCGCACCGCTTGCCCCCAGCCGGTTTCATAGCCGATGACCCCCACGGAAACAACGCTCGCCAAACCGAGTGCCGCCGTCAGTCCGTATCGCTGCCACCAGACCATGAATACAGGATTCATCATTTGCCCCCACCTGCAGGACGAGTGGTTCCCGCTGCACCGGCCGCGCTATCAGACCCGACATAGGCAACTGCGGACACATCCATCTGCACGAACAGGTCCGGCTCGGTACCGCCGGCCGGCGTCCGGTACGAAAACGGAACCTGTGACCGGACCACCAGATTGTCATTGAACAGGTAGGGCTCCCGGGTTTCCAGGGCATGAAGCATGCGCCGCAAATTGGTATTGCTCACATTCAGCTGGAAGTTGGCGGTTGCGATACGGTAAGCACCGTCATCCTTGTGGGGATTTGCACTGGCGGAAATGAGCCGGCCACCGCTGGCTTCAACCACTTGCCGCACCTGATCCTGCAATTCGGCCGACGCCAACGCGCTGGTGGTGCCTTTCAGGAAGTACTTGCGGACTTCTTTCGCGCGCAGCGCCTCGAGCGCCCGCGTGACCTGCGGCCGCAATGCATTGAACGTGGATTGGCTTTTCCACTGGCGCGTCATCCTTGCGAGGTTTTCATCGTAATGCCGATTCAGCAGCAGCACCGGAACCGTGATGGCGGCAATCACGATCGCGACAAACAAAACCAGCAATGCGACTGCGAGGATGCGCCGGTCACGGGGATTGTGGGGGAACCAGGTTAGTCCGGATGATGGGCTCATGGCTGCGACCGGTTGGTGATGGGAGGTGTCGCCGGCTCGGCAGGCGTTGGCGCCGGCTTTGCAGTTGCGCCGGCGGACCCGTCAGGCTTTCCCGGCGCACCGGGGGCTGGCGTGCCGCCGCCTTGCGTTTTCGCGGGGGCTTCCGGTGCCACCGGTGGCGCTGTGGCTACCGGAGCCGTCACGGCCGGGGGTGCGGCAACGACCGGATCTGCCGCGCCAAGAATGGTCGCGGCTGGCAGCGGCTTGGGCTTCAGCTCGGTGGCGACATGAAACCAGTCATTGGTGCCGAGGCTGCCCTTGCGGGTCTGCGAACGCTGCGAAGCATTCTGAAACAAGGGAGATTGTTCCAGCACTTCGATCACCTTTGAGGCGGACAGGGCTTCGCCAATCAACGTGACTTCGCGGGTTTTGCCATTGGACTTAAGGTCCAGATTCTGAACCACCGTTGTGTCGGGCGAGATGCGGGTCAATTCTTCCAGTATGGCCAGCGACGCGTGCATGCCCTGCTTCTTGCCGGTAATGTAATTGTATTCATTGGCCAATTTCGTATACTCGTCGTGGATGCGCCGGCTCACTTCAAAGTCGGCATTCGCTCGACCGACCAGCGGGTTGAGCGCGATGACCGCTTCACGCTTTTGCCATATAGGCAGCAACAAGGCCAATAGTCCGAGCAATATCGCGACACCCAGTAACGCGAGATTCAGCCTCGGCAGATTTCCCCACTTCCTGGCGGGTTTGTCATTTGCCGGCAACAGTTCAATCGGCTGTGCCTCGCTCTCCCTGCCGGCGACGGTAATACCATCCACCGACAAACCGGCCTGACGGACGGACACCAGCAACGGGTCGATCACGGCGCGCGCGGCAACCGCGAGCAGGACCTCAATGGTATCCCGCTGCGGGTCGCGCCTGAGCAGCTTGACATCAAAGTATGCCTGGCTCGACACGAACGGCGTATGCCGGTCGAGCTCAAAACCCATCACCTCCCGCAGGTTTTCTTCGATTGCCGCGGGCAAGCTGAGGATCTTTTGCAGCACCTGATCGGCGCCTAGCAGGACGCGTACCTGAGCCTGGCCCTGCGCGCGCAGTTCGCGCAGCAACGGGTGTGTCGCCACTTCGCCGAGGGGAATCCTCGCGGTCGGCATCAGCTTGCCGGATTCTCGTCGGACCAGCGTGATGGCCTGCGCATCCACGATCAGATCGGTCACGGCCACATCGCCCACCACCCAACTGAGCAGGCGCGCCGGAACGAGCGCGCGCAACTCGTCCGTCCACCACTGCCAGAATTCACTCAGGCGCGACACGTACGGCGATGGGTTGCGTGTGGGTGCGATGCTATGGCTCGCTGTCATGGAATCGATCATATTGAATGCACAGCCGGAAATCCTAACTCGCGCCGCTGCTGCCGGGCGCCAGATTGGCGGGGTTTGGCGTCACGGAGGGGGCCGAGCCGCCTTCCTGCCAGCGCAGGAAGGTATAGGAACGCTTGGGAAAGGGCAAGCGCAGCACCACCGCCTCGCGCACAAATCCACTCCCATCGTCACTGCTTGCTTCGACCCGCACATTCATCACACCGTTCCCGAAACTCGGATATAACGAGGCCGGCGCAAACATGGGGATGGGCAATTTGTTGGCCCGCGCCAAGTCACGCTGCTTGAGATATTCATCGATCAGCGCCTCGGTCGACCCCGGGATCGCCCGCAGCACGTCACGGGAGGCAATCTGGGAATTAATCCCGGCCTGGCGGGAGTAAATGGTGATCAGCGGCGCGAGCCGCTGGTATAGCGCCGGCGTCATGCCCAACACCATGCGCAATTCCTCGATCGACTGGAATATGGCGTTGGCCGGCTTGTATGAGAGTCCCGCTGCCGTGTATTCGGCCTCTTCCGCGCCGCGCGGGCGTTTGAGGGAATCGGCATCGCGCCAGTCGAGTATCGCCTCCATCAACGCTGCCGCTTCTTCTTCCGTTGCGCCCTGTGAGCGCAACAGGCCGCGCATCAGCGCTTCATTGCCGATATTGATATCGATTTTACCGGACTCGTCGACGATACTGACCTGTAGTTGTTGCCCGTTGAAGCTCCAGGCCTGCGGCACACCGGTGGTATCCCAGCGATCGAGCATCTGCGGCGGTTTCGCAATCTCGAGGATTGCCCGTTGCACGCCCGCATTTGCCGCCGCTTCGAGCTTGGCCCGGGTAACGGTATTGCCGACGATGTTCATCTCGGTGCGCATGGCATGCACGAACGAGGACGCGATCAAGGTCAGCAGCGTCAGGATCCACAGGACGATGATGAGCGCAATGCCGCGCTGCATTCGCGGACCGTGCAGGCCGCATCTTTCCATTGCGCGCCGCATCATGCCCGCCTCGCCGGGCATTGCCGCTGGAAGGCATTCTCGTAACAACCCGCCTCCTCGCCCAGTTTGAGCGCCACCACCAGATCGGGAACCTCGCGGCCCAGATCCGTCTTCACGGAGATTCTGACCAACAGCGGCATGCGTTGCGGATGGGTCCATTCGTCCGCCCATTTTGGATCGGTCGTGTCGTTTTCCGCGCCGAAATAGGCTATTTCAATGGACTTGACGCCCTCGATGAGGCGGGTGGGCTTGGCGGTTTCCAGTCCGCTCCAATCCTTGGCCTGCAGGTCAAATGCCTCGCGCCGGAGAAACAGCGATTGCCGGCGCGCGCCGTCCGGCCCGGTATCGTCGGCCAGATACAGGTGTCCCCATTGCAGGCCGCCCTCCTTCACCGAAGCGCCGAGATTGAGCGCGGTAACGAACCTGAGTTCTTTTTTCGCGCCTTCGAACGCAATCCGGGATTCGGGAATGCCGCGCCAGCGAACGGGAAACACCTGTCCCAGTTCGCGCCGCATGAAACTCTGCACGATGCGCAGATGGCTCGCTTCGCTGGCGCGCTGGTCGCCGGTGTCCCAGGCGCGAAGACCAATATTCAACGCCGAGTAAATCAGGATCAGCAGGATGCCCAACAGCGTCAGCCCGACCAGCATTTCAAGCAGCGTGAACCCGTACGGCCTGCGGCAATCCACTCTCACAATGGCCCCCCCGCACGCGGCCCGAGTTGCAGCGTGGACAGGGCCACGACGCGCTCCTTGCGATCTTCGGTCGAAAACGTTACGCGGGCTTCAATCTCGTACAACTGCGCAAAATGCTGCTTTTCAAAATCGATCGCCATCTGTTCGCGCGGCGCCGGATCGGAATAGGGCTTGACGGTCACTTGCCAGGCGTAGACATCGTCGAACTTGCCGCTGGTCGTGCCTTCCCGCAGTGTTTCTTCAAGGCCAATGGCCGCGAGCTTCGATTCCGCGTACATCGCCGCCTTGGCATAGTGATCCGCCAGCACCGCGCCGTTGACGCCCCGCGAAAAAATCTGCATCAGCACACCCAGCGCCACCGCAAACAGGGTGAAGGCGACCAGCACCTCCAGCAACGAAAACCCGCGTGCGCGACCGTGCCTGCGCGCGGGTCGGCGGCGGAATATTGACGGCAGTGGCAATTGCGACCGTCGTCCGGCCATATCAATCGTCGCCCAATTACGCACGACCATCTCCGGCGGGCCCATCCTTGATTGAGACACGGCCGGTCAGCCAGTCCACGTCGACCTCAAAGGCCCGCCCGCCCGCGCTGACGGTGACCCGTCCGCCATTCGAGGAACCGTCGGGATAGAAACGAATCGACCCGACCTTGTCGGTGATCAGGTCGGCCTGCGAGGTATAGAGCTTGACATCCAGTTTGTCGTGCAGCTTGTGGACTTTTACATCGTTCTGCACGGTGAATTCGCGGCTTTCCAGATCCAGCGTCATCACTGCTTCACGCCGCGTATTGATGGCCGCATCGCGGGTCAGCCGCAGGCCGGTCGCGACCGCGCGCACGTTGGAACGCAATTCCGCACCGGACACGCCGCTGAATACCATCTTGGGCAGCAGCGTATAGGACAGGCCCATGATGACAATCACCACGATCACTTCGAGCAGTGAGTAGCCCTGCTGGCCCATGACGGATTGCCCGGAATTTTTCATGCGGAAATTCACCGGATCATTCCCAGGACTTGATGTCCCTATTCGCCGGCCCTTCACCACCTTCCTGGCCATCCGCACCGAGCGAGACAATCTCATAGGGACGGTTGTCGGTGCCCGGCGATCGATAGATGAGATCGTTCCGCCAGGGATCTTTCAGCTCGTCGGTATTCTTTACATAGGGGCCATTCCAGCCTGTGATGCCCGACGGCGCGGCCAGCAGGGCCTTCAGCCCGTCATTGGTGGTCGGGTATTTGCCGGTGTCGAGCTTGTACAAATCAAGCGCGCCTCCCAGCGCCGTAATCTTGCTTTTGGCGATGCGCCCCTGCGCCTGTTCCTGCTTGCCGAAAATACTGGTCGCCGCCCAGCCGACGATCAACCCGATGATCGTGATGACGACGATGATTTCGATCAGCGAAAAACCCTGCATGCGTGCCTGCACCGGTCCGTGTTGAATTCTCGATTGCATAAAGTCTCCAGCGAAAAAAAGAAATTTACAGCGGTATGTCCATGAGGTCGAACATGGCGACCAGGATGGACATGATGATGCCGCCGATCAGCAGCGCCAGACCGACAATCATCACCGGCTCGATCAGCGCCAGGGCGCGCTTGATGGCGGCCGCCACTTCGCGGTCGTAAACGTCCGCGACCTGAACCAGCATTTCATCGAGCTTGCCGGTCTCCTCGCCGACGCCGATCATCTGCACCGCGAGTTTCGGAAACACATGGGCTTCCATCATCGGCTTGACCATGCCGCGACCTTCCTTGAGATCGCGCGAGACCACATCCACGGCGTCCCGGAACACGGCATTGCCGAGCGTGTCCTTGAGGATCGACAGCCCGGTCAGCAGCGGCACGCCGTTTTGCAGCAACGTGCCCAGCGAACGCGAGAACCGCGCCATCTCGACCTTGCCGATCAGGTTGCCCATGACCGGCCAGCGCAGGAAGCGCGCATCCCAACGCGCCCGCGATACCGGATTGGCCAGCGAACGACCCAGCAGCCAGAACAAAAACACCACGCCCGCCAGCATGATCGGCCAGTTCTTGCGCAGGAAAATGCCGGTCGTCAGGACCATGTCCGTCGCGAACGGCAGGGCCTTGCCCGACTGATCGAAAATCTGTTTGAACTGCGGCACCACAAAGATCACCAGGATCAGCACCGACGCCACCGCCACCACGAACAGGATCGCCGGATAGATGAGCGCCGACAGTACACTTTCCTTCAATTCCGCCGCGCGCTCCATATAGTCCGACAGGCGCAGCAGCACATTGCCGAGCGACCCGCCGGCTTCGCCGGCTTTCACCATGTTGATGTAGAAGCGCGAGAACACCTCGCGGTGCTTGTCGAGTGCCTTGGACAAGGAGGTACCGCCACGGACCTCGTTGCGAATCGTCCCCAGCAATTCCGAGACGCTCTTCTTTTCCGACAGGCCAATGAGAATCTCCAGGCTGCGATCCAGCGGCAGTCCGGCGCGCAACAGGGTGGCGAGCTCACGCGTGATCGAGCCAAGATCCCGCTGGTTGACTTTGCCTCGCCGGCCAAAAAGGGCAATTCCGTTTGCCGGCGCCGCCACTGCGGCGGCATTGCCGGTCGCCGCGACCATGCCGTCGGCGGTGACTTCAGCCGCGCGGATCGGAATCAGGCCCAACGACTGAAGGTGCGCGATCACGCCGGACTGCGTGGCGCCCTCCACCACGCCCTCCTTGATCTCACCGGCCGGCGAAACGGCCTTGTACTGGAACATCGGCATCGGCTATTCCCGCACGCTAGTCTTCACGGGTGACCCGGAGAATTTCTTCGATGGTGGTCACGCCGCTGACTGCCTGCTTGAGGCCATTTTCGTACATGGTCTCCATGCCTTCGGCAATCGCGGCGCTGCGCAGTTCGGTCGAGGTCGCGTGACGCATGATGAGACTGCGCAGGCTGTCCGTCATCGGCAGGACTTCCATGATCGACTGGCGGCCGAAATAGCCGGTATGCGCGCAATGCTCGCAGCCCTTGGCGTGATAAAGCGTCAATGGCGATTCGGGTGACCCCTGCGCCGCGTCCGCCGCCGGCGACTCGGTGGCCGGCGACTTGCGGACGAATCGCATCAGGCCGAGTTGCTGCACGACTTCCTCGACCGGGTGATAGGCCTCCTTGCAGTGGGGGCACAGCGTGCGCACCAACCGTTGCGCCTGGATACCGACAATGGTCGAGGTGAGCAGGTAGTCTTCGACACCCATGTCGAGCAGGCGATTGATGGTCGCGGCCGCATCGTTGGTATGGATGGTGCTCAAGACCATGTGGCCGGTAAGCGCTGACTGCACCGCAATCTGCGCCGTTTCCAGATCGCGGATTTCGCCGATCATGATCACATCCGGGTCCTGGCGCACGATCGAGCGCAGCGCATTGGCAAAGGTAAGGTCGATTTGCGGCTTGACCTGAATCTGGTTGATGCCGGCCATCTGGTACTCGACCGGATCCTCCACCGTCAGGATCTTGACGTCCGGTTTGTTCAGGCGGTCCAGCGCGGTGTAGAGCGTGGTGGTCTTGCCGCTGCCGGTCGGCCCGGTCACGAGCAGAATGCCGTGGGGCAAATCGAGGATCGAAATGAACACCTTCAGGTTGTCGTCATCGAAGCCGAGCGAGTGAAAATCCAGCGCGACGCCACCCTTGTCGAGGATACGCATGACCACGCTTTCGCCATGCATGGTCGGCACGGTCGACACGCGCAGGTCGATTTCCTTGCCCTGCACACGCAGTTTGATGCGCCCGTCCTGCGGCAGGCGGCGCTCGGCAATGTCCAGCGTCGCCATGATCTTGATGCGCGAAATGACGGCCGCGGACAAGCGACGCGGTGGCGATTCGGTTTCATGCAGCACGCCGTCGATGCGATAGCGCACGATCAGGCGATTTTCGAATGGTTCGATATGAATGTCCGACGCCCGCCGATCCAGCGCGTGATTGATGATCAGGTTGACCAGGCGAATGACCGGCGCTTCCGAGGCCAGGTCTTTCAACTGTTCGATGTCGCCGAAGTCCTGTTCGTCATCCCGGGTCGCGATGTTGTCGACAATCTGCCCCATCGAGGATTTGCCGCTGCCGTAGAGTCTCTCGTAGACCGCCTCAAAATCGGTTGACGACAGCAGCTTCGGCACAATGTGTTTCCGCGTGGCGGCAGCCAGCGCCTGCAGCGTGAACTGGTCCGCCGGATCGGTCATCGCGAGGACGACTTCACTTTCGGTCTCGGTCACCGGTATTGCCCGCGCCTCCTGCAGAAAACGCGGTGAAACGGTTTCTTCCAGAATCGGCAACTCGGGAAATTCACCCGATTCGACAATGATCCAGCCGCGCTGGAAAGCAAGTGCTTCGGCAAGGTCGCGTCCGGAAATCATGCCCATCCGGGTCAGGATGGAACCCAGCTTTTCGTGTGTCTCGGCGGCGTTGCCGGCGGATTCCTGCACCTTGAGTGCGCGCTCCAGATTGGCGGCGTCAAGTCTCCCCTGGGCGATCAGGATCTCGCCGATCTTTTCGGTGCTAGGCCCAGGCGCGTCATCCACGCGCGGCATGACAGGATTTTCAATAGGGTTCAGCAAAACGATGCCTTTGATTATTAAGCCAAAAAGCCAAGTCCTAAAGTATAGCAGTGGCGTACTTGGAGACTCGGCGCGATCTCGGCGTCATGGCGGGATCGCGGCAAGGACTCCTAGGGACAGCAATACCGGGAATTGAGTTCGGCACAATTCGCATCGTGCACAGAAATCAATACCGCCGGCATCATTTCCCGGCGCAAGGCGCGGACGGCATACTAGCATGAGACAACAAAACTCTAGCACTGGTGCGGCTTTGCAGGCATAACGGTCCGGAAAGCCGCACCAGTGCTAGTGTTTCATGCCTTTGCGCTCTGCCAGGCACCCCGCCAGATGCTCGCGCCAGTCAAGCGGCGCGATGCCGGTCGCGCTTTGCAGCTTGTCATGCGAGAGCACCGAATAAGCCGGCCGCCGCGCGGGTGTGGGGTAATCCGCCGTCGCAATCGCCTCCACACGCGTGGCACGTCGCGATGGATCGGTGGTGTTTTCGAGGATCGCGGTCGCAAATCCGTGCCACGACGTCTGTCCCGCCGCGGAAAGATGGTAGATGCCCGAAGGAATACCGATATTGAGAGCGGTGGGTGTCGCGGTTACGCATGCGGCGGTGGTGTCACTCACCGGCCGTACCCAGGTCGGCGACCCGACCTGGTCGGCGACGATGCGCAACGTTTCGCGCTCGCGGGCCAGCCGCAGGATGGTGAGCATGAAATTCTGGCGGCGATTGCCGTAAAGCCAGCTGGTTCGAAAAATCAGGTACTGCTGCGCCGTCGTGATCACCGCGTGCTCACCCGCCAGCTTGCTGTGGCCATAGACACTTTGCGGCGCTGTGGCGTCATCTTCGCGATAGGGCGCGTGGGCGTTGCCGTCAAAAACGTAGTCGGTCGAGTAGTGAATCAGTGGCGCACCGACGCGATTGGCCTCTTCCGCCAGGATTCCCGGCGCCTCGCCGTTGATGCGAATGGCAATTTCCGGTTCGTGCTCGGCCTTGTCGACGGCCGTGTAGGCGCCGGCATTCAATATCAACGATGGCCTGACTTCCCGGCAACGCGCGCGAATGGCGTCCGCGTCGAGCAGGTCGAGGGCCGCGCGATCGAATGCAAACACTTCGCCGAGCGGCGCAAACGCGCGCGCAAGTTCCCAGCCCAATTGGCCGTCGCCACCGGTGATCAGGACGCGCGGCCGGCCGATCGGCTCCGTCATGCGAACAATTCGGCATCGGCCAGCCGTTTGCCGTTCATGTCCGCCGGCTTGAGTTGCGGCGCGCCCACTTCATCAAGCGGCCACTGAATGCCCAGCGCGGGGTCATTCCACAGTAGGCTGCGATCGTGCTGCGGGGCGTAATAGTCGGTGGTCTTGTAAAGAAACTCGGCGTTGGCGGACGTCACGATGAAACCGTGCGCGAAACCGACCGGCACCCACAACATGCGCTTGTTCTCCGCCGACAGCCGGACCGCGACATGCCTGCCGAAGGTCGGCGACCGCGCGCGAATATCGACGGCCACATCGAACACTTCACCCGCGACGACCCTGACCAGCTTGCCCTGCGGCTGCCGGATCTGATAGTGCAGTCCGCGCAATACGCCTTTCACCGATCTGGAATGATTGTCCTGGACAAATTCAGCCTTGACGCCGGTGGCCTCGCGAAACGCGCGTTCGTTGTAACTCTCGAAGAAAAATCCGCGCTCATCGCCAAATACCCGGGGTTCGATGATCTTTACCTCGGCGATGGCCGTAGCGATGACTTTCATCGGTCCCGCCCTAGAACACGCGCTCGGTGAGCATCTGCATCAGATACTGGCCGTAGCCATTCTTGAGCATCGGTTTGGCGAGGGCCTCAACATCGCCCGCCGATATCCAGCCGCGCCGGTAAGCGATTTCCTCGGGGCACGCCACCTTCAGTCCCTGGCGGCGCTCGATGGTGGCGATGTACTGCGATGCCTCGAGCAGCGATTCGTGCGTGCCGGTGTCGAGCCAGGCCATGCCGCGGCCCATCACCTCGCAAGTCAGCGACCCGCGCTGCAAATACAATCGATTCAGGTCGGTGATTTCCAACTCGCCGCGGGCGGACGGCTTCAGCGTCGCCGCCAGCTCGCAGACCCGGCTGTCATAGAAGTAGAGGCCGGTCACGGCGTAGCGGGACTTGGGCTGCGCGGGCTTTTCCTCGAGCGAGATCACCTTGCCGGCGGCATCAAATTCCGCCACGCCATAGCGCTCGGGGTCATGTACCGGATAGGCGAACACCGTCGCGCCGGCGGATTTTTCATGGGCGCGCTGCAGCGAAAGCGACAGATCGTGGCCATAGAATATATTGTCGCCGAGAATCAGTGCCGAGTCGTCGCCGGCGAGGAAGTCCTTGCCGATCAGGAATGCCTGCGCAAGGCCGTCCGGCGATGGCTGCACCGCATAGGAAAGCGCGAGTCCCCACTTCTTCCCGTCTCCCAGCAGTTCCTGAAACTGCGGCATATCGTGCGGCGTCGAGATGATGAGGATTTCCTGGATGCCTGCCAACATCAGCGTCGACAGCGGGTAATAAACCATCGGCTTGTCGTAGATCGGCAGCAGTTGCTTTGAGACCACTTGCGTCACCGGATAAAGGCGGGTGCCGCTGCCGCCGGCGAGGATGATGCCTTTCCTTTTCATGCGGCGGCCTGCTTGCCGTAGTGTTGCTGCAGCCATTGCCGGTACTCGCCGCGGGTCACCGACTGGACCCAATCCTGATGGTCGATATACCACTGCACGGTCTTGCGTATGCCGCTTTCGAAGGTCTCCGCGGCGCGCCAGCCCAGCTCCGACTCGAGCTTGCCGGCGTCGATGGCATAGCGGCGATCGTGTCCGGGCCGGTCGGCGACAAAGGTAATCTGCGCCGTGTAGCTTTTCCCGTCGGCGCGCGGTTTCAATTCATTGAGCAAGGCACATATCGCGTGCACGACGTCGAGGTTGGTGCGCTCGTTGTGTCCGCCGATATTGTAGGTTTCACCGGCGCGCCCCTGGGCAAGCACCATGCGAATGGCCGCGCAATGGTCGGTGACGTATAGCCAGTCACGCACATTCTTGCCGTCGCCGTACACCGGGAGCGATTTCCCTGCCAGCGCATTCAGGATGGTCAGGGGAATGAGTTTTTCCGGGAAGTGGTATGGACCGTAGTTATTCGAACAGTTGGTCGTCAATACCGGCAGGTGATAGGTATGGTGGTAAGCGCGCACCAGATGATCCGAGGCCGCCTTGGATGCCGAATAGGGGCTGTTGGGTTCATAACGGTGCTGCTCGGTGAATGCCGCGTCCTCCATGCCCAGCGAACCATAAACCTCGTCGGTGGACACATGCAGGAACCGGAACGCGGCCTGTTCGCTGTCCGGCAAATCCTGCCAGTAGCCGCGAACTTCCTCCAGCAGGTTGAAGGTACAGACGATATTGGTCTGGATGAACTCGCCGGCACTGTGAATCGAGCGATCGACGTGGCTCTCGGCCGCGAAGTTGACGATCGCACTCGGTCGAACTTCGCGAAGCAGCGCGTTCACCATGGCCCGATCGCCGATATCACCGTGAACAAACCGGTAATCGGCATGGTCCGCCACGTCGGCCAGCGACATCAGGTTGCCCGCATACGTCAGCTTGTCGAGATTGACCACCGGCCCGCCCCGGCCGGCCAGCCAGGCGTGGATGAAGTTCGAGCCGATGAATCCGGCGCCGCCGGTGACGATGATCATGAAATTCCCCGAATGTCCGCTGACACCGCGACACGCGGCAGCGAAGCTCAAAGGGCTATTTTACCAGTGCACCGATGCGCGGCCTGCGGCCGGTTCCGGTCAGGATGCCTTGTTTCTGAGCTCGATCAGCTTGGCATACTTGGCAAACGCGGCGAAACAGCCCACGGCGACATGGGCGAAGCCCGGTCCGCCATCGAGGAAACCCCGGCGCAGGATGTAGAACTTGATGAACCGCGCCAATGGGCTCAGAAACAATTTGAGATAACCGGCGCGCACCCCTTGTTGATAGAGAGCTTCCGCATGCAGCGACGAATAGCGGTTCTGCTTTTGCAGGTAGGTGGTGACATCCTCGGCGGAATCATGCAGCAGGTCGCCGTGCAGTTCGCCGACATTGACCGTGGTAATGACGGCCTCGTGTACCGGATCGTTGCTCCAACTCGCGTGTTGGCGGTGAAACAGACGCAGCGACCAATCGGGATAGCCCTCGCCATGTGCGAGCCATTTACCCAGAAAACGATTGCGCCGTGGCATCCGATATGCCTTATAGGCCGGCGCGGGCGACGCCGTCAGCGCCGCGCGGATGCCGGCCTCCAGTTGCGGCGTGACGCGCTCGTCCACATCGACGCACAACACCCAGTCGTGGCGTGCCTGCGTCACGGCAAACTGTTTTTGCTGGCCGAAGCCCAGCCATTCCTTCTCGATCACGTGGCAGCCCATCACTTCCGCGATCGCACGCGTTTCATCTTCGGAGCCTGAATCCACGACCAGCACTTCCTCGGCAAAGGCGACGCTGTCGATGCAGGCACCGATCTGCGAGGCGGCGTTCTTGGCGATGATCACCACCGAGAGCGGCAGTTTTTGCGTGGGCACGTTGATTGAAATCCAGGGTCGGTTGAGCTTCTACGGGGCAGCGATGAATTGTAATCGACCGTGGCGCCTCCGTTACAATCAGGCGATGCGCGTATTGCTGGTCAAGCTTTCCTCTTTGGGCGACGTGATCCACAACTTGCCGGTGGTCAGTGATCTGGCCCGCGTCCGTCCGGACTGGGTTATCGACTGGGCCATCGAAACGCCTTATGCGGAAATTGCCACCCTGCATCCCGCGGTGGGCACTGTCCTGCCGGTGCCGCTGCGGCAGCTGAAAAAACACTGGTGGTCGGCGGCGGCATGGCGCGATGTGCGGGCCAGCCGCGCGTGCCTGTCCGGGCAACACTACGACCGCATACTCGATACGCAGGGTCTCCTGAAAAGCGCGTGGGTGTCGCGATGGACCGGCGGTCCGGTGACGGGCTTTTCGGCAACATCCGCGCGCGAGCCACTGGCCGCGCGCTTCTACGATCAGCGGGTTGACGTCCCGCGCGAACTGCACGCCGTCACCCGCAACCGACTGTTGGCAGGCCAGGCCTTTGGCTACACACCACCGGCAACGGTCGACTACGGCCTGGTTCCACCCGCCCGGCCGTTGCCATGGCTGCCGGCGACACCCTTCGTGGTCTTGCTGCACGCCACCAGCCGCGCCAACAAAACGTGGCCGGACTCGTCATGGATCAAACTGGGACAACGGCTGCAAGCGAGTGGATTGAATATCCTGCTGCCTTGGGGAAACGAACTTGAACACGCCACCAGCCGGCGGATTGCACAATCGCTTCCGGGCGCCACCGTGCCACCGCGCATGACGCTGACCGACGCCGCCGTGGCCCTGGCCCGGGCCGCGGTGGTGATCGGCGTGGATACCGGGCTCGCGCATCTGGCGGTCGCTCTGGGTCGGCCGACCATCGGTCTTTATGTCACCACCCAGCCGCGACTGACCGGGTTATTCGGCGGCGCGCAAGATGACCAAAGCGCCGGTGATCATGCCGTCAATCTCGGTGGCGGCAGCGAGTCGGCGCCCGCGCCACCGGACGTCGATACCGTGTGGGGCGCGCTGCAGCCGCATTTGAATCCGGCATCGACCGGTTGAGATCATGTTGCGGCTTGCTTATTCACTGCTGCTGTTTCTGTCCGTACCGTTGATCATGCTGCGCTTGCTGGCGCGCGGATTTCGGCAACGTGGCTATTGGCAAAATGTCGGCGAGCGATTCGGGTCGTATTTCCGGCAGCCTTTGCACGGCAGCCTTTGGGTGCACGCCGTATCCGTGGGAGAAATGCGCGCCGCCCAACCGCTGATCGCCCGCCTGCGATCAGACTATCCGGGACGTGCCATCGTCGTCAGTTGCATGACGGCCACCGGGCGCGATACCGCGCAAGAACTCTATGCCGACACCATCAATTGCGTGTATCTGCCGTATGATTTTTCCCGGCTGCATCGACGCTTTATCGCCCACTTCAGGCCAGCGGTCCTGCTGATCATGGAAACCGAGATCTGGCCCAACCTGTTGGCCGCGTGCGCTGCCGCCGAGGTACCCACCGTATTGGTCAACGGCCGTCTCAGCGAGCAATCCCGTCGCGGCTACGCGCGCGTGGCGCCGGTGCGTGCGCTCATCCGCGAGGCGCTGCAATCGCTGCGCGCGGTGGCGGCACAGTCGCCGGCAGACGCCGCGCGGCTCGCGTCGCTGGGCGCGCGCCACCCGGTCGTCACCGGCAACATCAAGTTCGACGTGCCATCTCACCCGGCGCTGGTGGCGCGTGGCCTCGCCTGGCGTAAAAGCCTGCCAAGCGGCAAGCGGGTGTTGCTGGCGGCGAGTACCCGCGACGGCGAGGAGAAACTCCTGTTGGAGGCGTATCGACAGGCACTCGATGCGGAGGCGCGCGGGCATATTTTGCTGGTGCTGGTGCCCCGCCATCCGCAGCGATTTGATGCCGTGCATCAGGTGATTCTGGCGGCGGGGCTCAGCGCCTGCCGCCGGAGTGATCGCGAGACCGCGCCGGACGACGTCGACGTCTGGCTCGGCGATTCGATGGGCGAGATGGCCGCCTATATTGCCCTGTGTGATGTGGCCTTCATCGGTGGCAGCCTGCTGCCGCTGGGTGGCCAGAATCTGATTGAAGCCTGCGCACAGGGCAAGCCGGTGGTGATGGGACCGTCGACTTACAATTTCGCCGACGCCGTGCGCCTGGCCGTGGAGGCAGGTGCCATGCGGCAGGGAGACAATGCCGATGCCGTCGTGGCTGCCGCCGACGAATGGCTGAAAGACGAAGCACGTCGCGGCGTGGCAGCGCGCGCCGCACTCGCGTTCGCCCGCGCGCATGCGGGGGCGACAGAAAAGACAATGGGGCTCATCGCCCCATTGCTCAGTGCCGGAAACTGACGGCGACTATCTCGCCAGCAACCGATTCACTTCGGCCAGGTCTTCCTCTTTCAGCCGGCCGGCCGCGGACTTGAGCCGCAGTTGCGAGAGGATGGTGTTGTATCGTGCCTGCTGCAGGTCGCGCTGCGCCTGGAACAGCTGTTGCTGCGCATTCAGCACGTCCACGTTGGTGCGCACGCCGACTTCCTTGCCGAGCACGGTCGCATCGAGCGAGGATTTGTTCGATACCAACGCGGCTTCCAGCGCCTTGACCTGCGCGACACCATTGGTGACGCCCAGAAAACTCTGGCGGACACCCTGGGCAACGCTGCGCTTGCTGTTTTCGAGATCCTGTTCGGCACGATCCTTGTTCGATATCGCCTGGCGGATCCTCGACTGGGTGCCGCCCCCCTGATAGAGGGGAATATTCAGTGTCAGCCCGATGATCCCGGACTTGCTGTCCACCAGCGTGCCGAGCGAGCCGCTGGTGGTGGTAAGCGGCGTATTGCCGTTGCTGTAGCTGCCGGTCAGGTCAAGCGTCGGCATGTGTCCCATCTTGTTGCGGGAGACTTCTTTGGTCGCGATCTCGTAGGCGAGGCGCAGTTGTGCGATCACCGGGCTCGCCTCTTCGGCTGCCTTTACCCACTGTTCCATTTCGTTGGGCTGCGGCAGTGCCAGGCCCGGGTTGTCCCGAAGCGGAGCCAGCGTCGCCGGCATCTTGCCGATCAATTGCTGCAACGCCTGTTTCTTGATTTGCAGGTCGTTCAAGTCGGAAATCTCCTTGGCGACACCGAGGTCGTACTTCGCCTGGGCCTCATAGGTATCGGTGATGGTAGCGGTGCCGACTTCAAAGTTGCGCTTTGCCTGCGCGAGCTGTTCGCTGATGGCGGTCTTTTGTGCGCCGGACAGCGATACATTGTCCTGCGCGAGCAGCACGTCAAAATAGGCCTGCGCGGTGCGCACTATCAGGCTCTGGCTGGCATCGGCGAAAATCGCTTCGTACTGCCTGACCTGCAATCCGGCCTGGTCGACCGCAATCCAGTTCTGCATGCGAAACAGCGGCTGCGAAAGGGACAGCGTATAGCTGTGCGCGTTGTAGTCCAGATTGGAAAATCCCTCAGTCTCCCGGTGATTGCGATTCAGGCCGGCCGCCAGGCTGATCGACGGCAATATGCCGGTCCGCGCCTGTGGCAGTACTTCCTTGCCCGCATCGTAGGCGTAGCGCGCGGAGGCGTACACCGGGTCTTGCGACAGTGCGTCCCGGTAGACGTCAAGCAGGTCCGCGGCAAACAGCGGCGTCGCGGCAAACAGGGCGGCACAGAGTGGGGCAAGGCGGTTCACGGAAGATCTGATTTTCATTGTTGGCTTTCTTGGCGCCCCGGATGGCTGCGGTTCCGGCGCGTAGTGGCAAAAAATATGTTTGACGTAATGGGGGTCAGCGTTGGATTCAGTACACAGGCACAGCCGGATCGATAACTCGCGCCCAGGCATCGATTCCACCTTGCAGATTATGCAGGTTGGCGAAGCCGAGCCGCTGCAGAAATGCGACGACTTGCAGACTTCGCGTACCGTGATGACAAATTACGACCGTGGGATGCGATTTGTCGATGTCGTCGAGGCGCGCGGGTATCTCGCGCATGGGCAGGTGCCGGCTGCCGTCGATCCGCGCCAATTGCCATTCCCATGCTTCACGGACATCGAGCAGCAAGGGCCGCGTCGGCGATTGCGCGGCCAGTGCCGCCTGCAACTCCTGAACGGTCATTTGAGGCAGCGACATGCAGCCTAGAAATCGAAGCGCGAGGGTTGTGCGGCGTTGATGAGCGGTGGGACCACGGTTTCAAACAGCTCCGCCGAGGCAAACTGGTTTTCCGCGGTTTTGGTGATGAGTGTGGCCTTCATGACCGGCGCATCGCCGACCACTGCGAAGAAACGACCGGCAATATTGAGGCGCTGCAGATAGGCCTCGGGAACCATCGGCACCGAGCCGGTCAGGACGATGACATCAAATTTTTCCGTGGCGTCGAGCCAGGCGTCGGCGGATTGTGCCGCATCGCCAGTTTTGAGGGTGACATTGGTGATGCCGGCCGCGCCCAGGCACCGGGCCGCTTCCAGTTTCAGGTCGTCGAAGTACTCGATGGTCGTGACGCGCTGGGCGCTCTTTGCCAGAAGGGCGGTGAAATAGCCGCTGCCGGTGCCGATTTCCAGAACGCTCTCCCCAGCTTTCGGTGCGATTTCCTGGAGCGTGCGCGCCTCAATTTTCGGCGCCATCATGGCTTGCCCGTGACCCAGCGGAATTTCCATGTCGGTAAAGGCGATGGCGCGATAGGCCGCCGGCACGAATTCCTCGCGTTTGACCGTGAAGAGCAAATCGAGCACGTCCTGGTCCAACACCTCCCAGGGGCGAATTTGCTGCTCGACCATATTAAAGCGCGCTTGTTCGAAATCCATGGGTGTCTCTGCCTGGTGGTTGCGGAAAGTGGAATTGTGGGTTTTCAGCGGGCTATCTTAACAAAACTGGCTGGGCAATCGGGCCGGTCCGTCCGGATCAGGATTTTTCCGCGGCCAGCGCGTGCAACAGCATATCGGTGTGGGTATCGAGAAACGCCTTGGCGTCCATCTGGTGCGACCCGCACAAATCAAATGAATTCCGCCACAGCATCAGCATGATGACCGGTGCGCAGGCAATTCGCGGGGCGAAGTCGAGCGAAATCTCACGGAATTCGCCTGACTCGATGCCGCGCTGGATGGCCGACGCGAACAGGCCCGTGCCGCGCACCACAACTTCGTCATGATAGAAATTCGCGAGATCCGGAAAGTTGCCCGCTTCGGACATCATCAATTTCGTGATGCCCGCCAGTTTGGTCGCGCCTATTTGTTCCCACCAGCTATTGACCAGTTCGCGAACCAGCTCCGCACTGCTACCCTGATAGGCCTTCATCCTTTCGGCGAACTCGGTGATGCGCGACACATAGCCTTCGCGGATGACCGCCTTGAAAAGGTCTTCTTTGCTGTCGAAATAGAGATACAACGTTCCCTTGGAAACGCCCGCGCGGCGGGCGACGTCATCCAGGCGGGTTGCGGCGAAACCGCGCTCGACGAACAGGTCCAGCGCGGCGGCGGCAAGTTCGCCCGGACGGGCGTCTTTGCGCCTTTCCCAGCGCGGCTCAAGTATTTTGACGACGGACGACATGAAACTCCATAACTGACCGATTGGTCATTAACATACCCTTGTGCGCATCCTCCGTCAAGCCAGATCGCGCGGCCAATTGACCTGACGCAACCCCGCATCGACATACTGCGCGTAGCCAGCGTGCTGGCGCGACCTAGTCAAGCGTTTGCCGGTAGCGCTTCAATGCGATTGCCCCCGCGACCAGCATGAACAGCCCAATTGGCCACAATTCCGGGAGGATATCGATCAGGCCGTTCCCTTTCAGCAAGACGCCGCGGACGATGCGCAGGAAATGCGTCAACGGCAGCACCTCGCCGATCACCTGGGCCCAGTCAGGCATGCCGCGAAACGGAAACATGAATCCCGACAGCAGCATGGACGGCAGGAAAAAGAAGAACGTCATCTGCATCGCCTGCAGCTGGTTCTTCGCGATGGTGGAAAAGGTGAACCCCACGGCAAGGTTGGCGGCGATAAATACCACCAGCGCCACGCTGAGCAACGGCAGGCTGCCGACCATCGGCACACCAAAAATCAGTTTGGCGGCAACGAGGATGAGGCTCACCTGCAGGTAGCCGACGATGATGAACGGCGCAATCTTGCCGACCATCACTTCCAGCGGCCGTACCGGCGTGGCCAGCAGGTTCTCCATCGTGCCGCGTTCGCGTTCGCGGGTCATGGCCAGGGCCGTCATCATGATCATGGTCATCGTCAGGATCACGCCCATCAGACCCGGGACGATGTTGTAGCGCGTGATGCCTTCCGGGTTGTAGCGGCGCTGCACCCGCAAGTCCACCGGCAGCTCGGCGGTCTGCAGGGATTGCAATGGGCCGGTCAGTTCTCGGTTGAGCGCCTGGCGCACGATCGGCGTCAGCGCCGCCAGCGCGTTACCGGTGGCTGAAGGATCGGTCGCATCGGCGGCCAGCAGCAACTGCGGGTGCTCGCCCCGCTGCAGCTTTCTTGAAAAGTCCGGCGGGATGACCAGCGCGAATTGCACGTCGCCGCGCTTCAGGAGCGACTCGGCCTCGGCCTCGCTCCTCACCCGGTGCGTGAAGGTGAAGTATTGCGAGTTCTCGAGCCCGCGGACCAGCGCGCGCGTAAACGGGCTCTCGTCGGCCGCGACCAGTGCCGCGGGCAATCCTTTCGGGTCGGTATTGATGGCGAAACCGAACAGCACCAGCTGAATGATCGGGATGCCGACAATCATGCCGAAGGTGAGCCGGTCACGCTTCATCTGCACGAATTCCTTCATCAGGACCGCGACGAAGCGCCGCCAGGAGAAGAACTCGTTCATTGATAATTGTCCTTGGCGCGGTCCATGAGCCCGATGAAGACATCCTCAAGGCCGGGCTTGATATGTGTCCAGGCCAACCCGGGCCGGGACTGGAAGGGCGCCAGCGCCTGCGTCAGCCTTTGCCCGTCGGCACCGCTGACATGCATGGTGGTGCCGAACGGCACCACCATGTCCACCCCGGGCACGCTGCGCAATTCCCTCGCCAGCGCGTGCAGCCCTTCGCCGGCAACCGCCCAGGTTGACAGGCCTGACTGCGCGACCACTTCGGCGGCGGTCCCTTTGGCGAGCAGCTTGCCATAGGCGATATAGGCAAGTTCATGACAACGCTCGGCTTCGTCCATGTAGTGTGTCGAGACCAGTACCGTCAATCCTTCGGCCGCCAGGTCGTGAATCTGATCCCAGAATTCACGGCGCGCCTTCGGGTCAACCCCGGCGGTGGGTTCGTCGAGCAACAGCAGCTTGGGGTCGTGCATCAGGCACGCCGCAAGCGCGAGACGCTGCTTCCAGCCGCCCGATAGCGCGCCGGCCAGTTGATCCTTGCGCGCGGCCAGGCCCAGCCGGTCTAGGGTCCTGGCGACCACGGACTTGCGGTCCGCGATCGCATAGACCCTGGCGATAAAATCGAGGTTCTCGCGGATGCTCAGGTCTTCATATAGCGAGAACCGCTGCGTCATATAGCCGACTTCGCGCTTGATCTTCAGCGCGTCGCGGCGAATATCAAAACCCAGGCACTGCCCTTCGCCCGCATCCGGCGTGAGCAGGCCGCACAGCATGCGAATCGTCGTGGTCTTGCCGCTGCCATTGGGGCCGAGAAATCCGTAAATCTGGCCGCGACCGACCTTGATGGCGAAGTCGTCGACCACCGCGCGACCGGCGTAGCGCTTGGTCAGTCCCTTGACGTCAATGACCGCATCGACGACCGCCGGGGATGCACTCACAGTTTCACTTCCACCGGCTGGCCCGGGTGAAGTTTTACCGCGTCTTCCGCCCGGGGCCGCGCCTCGACCAGGAACACCAGCGTGGCGCGGTTTTCCTTGCTGTAGATCAGCGGCGCGGTGTATTCGGCTTGTGGCGAGATAAAGCTGACGGTCGCCGTGAGCGGCGCGGCGCAGCCATCGCAGGACACCTGCACTGCCTGGCCCACCTTAAGGGCGCCGAGCTGCTTTTCGGGAATGTAGAAGCGCAGCTTGATGTTTTCCGGCGGCAGCAGCGACACCACCGGCGCGCCGGCCTGCACCCATTCGCCCCGCGCGTAGAGTGTATCGACGACGGCTGCCGCCATTGGCGCGCGCTGCGATTTTTGAGCGAGTTTCCAGTCGGCCTGGGCCAGCAACTCGTTGGCGGCCCTGACTTCAGCGGCGGCGGCGGCGAGCTCAGCCGGCCGGCCGGCAAGGTTCGCGACTTTCAGTTGGGAATTCAGCTCGGCCACGCGCGCCCTATCGCGCTCCAGCGCGGTGCGGGCTTCATCCAGCTTGGTCGGCGACAGGAATTTTGCGGTAACCAGCGGCTCGGTCCGGGCAAGTTCGGCGGCGGAGAGTTTTTGCGCGGCCTCCGCCTGCGCGAGCTGCGCACGAGCGGCCGCGACCTCGTCGGGACGTTTGCCGGAGCCGATATTGCTCATCTGGGCCTGCGCGCGCTGCAGCCGCGCCAGCGCTTCGGCGCGCATGGCGCGTTCGTTTTCCTGTTCCAGGGCGAACAGCGGCGCGTTGGCGGCAACCTGATCGCCGCGCCTGACGTGCAGCGCCGTCAAACTGCCGGCAAACGGCGCGGCCAGCCGGACAAACTCGCCTTCCGCGTAGCCGGGATAGACGTCGGCGGGCTTGGGCTGGCAAGCGGCGAGGAGGCAGATCGCGACGAGTGGGATGAAGAGTCGGTTCATGTGCGTGCTCCAGGTTTCGTGATGCGGCCAGGCGGCCTGGCGAGGCCGGCCAGCGCCATGTCGATGCGCAGCGATA
>JBDTSU010000006.1:0-31354 GCA_039930965.1 Betaproteobacteria bacterium | reverse complement strand
CGGCTCGCCCAGACACGCCTTTCAATTCCGAATTGGCTGTTACAGGCCACTAGCCTGCATATTTCATGGGTCGGCCCCTTTTCGTTACCATTTTCACTCTCGCAACGGTCATCTTTGTGAAATCCAATTTGTACTTCGTACTCCGCCGGGCCCTTCGACAGGCTCAGGACAGGCTCTGCGCACTCGATAGCGGGTCCCTGGCCGGCGCTTTTCCGTTCTCTTCCCGTGGCATGGCTCGCCATGCCGTGGTCAGTCGAACGAAAAATCGCTCGCCCATTGACCCACTCTCGAGCGCGCCCCCATGAAATATGCAGGCAAGACGGGAACCTCATGGGACCTCCAGAATTCGTCTTTCCCACCCTCGAATGCCTGAATTGGGGGCTGGGAAAACGGGCTTCTTGGAGATCGTTCCCCATGCTGGAACCCGAGCATTGGCGCGGCTTCCAGGCCAAAAACGCCTGCGAAGCCCCGCCGAATGGCGATCTTCATTGAAGAGCAATGAGGCGGGTTTGGCGCTTTCGCTTCAGCGCGGCGCCCCCGGAATGCGCATTGCAGCCCGCGGCCGCCCCCGTCACGGCTTTTCGAATTCGACGCGAGTAGCCTTGATGCTGCCATCAGTGAGGCGCTGCCCCTTGATATGCGCCTTTTGCCCCACCGCCGGCAGGCGATTGCCCTTGATGCTGATGGAGGCGCCCGACGCATCGATGCGCCGGCCCTTGACGACAAAATCGCCGAGGCTGTTGAACGCGCTGACAACGCCTTCGAGTTCAATGAACGAAGTGCGGGGGGTGGTGGAATTCGTCCTGGCATCCTTCAGCTCGATTTCTTCCGCGATCAGCACGCCGTTGAGTACGGTCCCCTCGACCGTGACGCGCACGCCGGGTTTGAGGTCGTTCATCGTCCCGCCTTCGATTTGCGCTGTGCTGGCATCGATGGCGACGCCGGCCACCGTGAATTCGCCGCGCGAGCGGAAATCGGCGATGAAGCCCTCGATTTCCGTCTCGGCATTTTCGTGAATGTCGACCTCCGCGGTCACGATCACCTCGGTCGCCCGCAGCGACCTGGCACGGTCATCGTAGATCCCCTTTACCGCGACAAAATCGCCGCTGCTGACGTGGATTTCCTGCGACAGCACCTCCAGTCCGTCTATACGGAATCGGCCATCATGGGCATTGCTGGCGGCGCCGCGAATCTCGGCGAGCGCGGCGCCCGGTGGCGCAACGAGCTCAATGAGGGTTGCCGCGAACAGGTTGCGTGCCGGATCATCGAGTCCATGCACTGCGATCCAGTCGCCGACAGCGAGCTGCGCAATGCCGCTGAATCCGTCGTACCGGGTCGCGGCGTCGAACGCAACCCGCTGCGCGAGTATCCGTACCTCGCCGGTCGCCACATTGACGTCCTCGACCTGACCAAGGAGGGCGCGATCGGCGCGAACCACCGACGCGGTCCCGCTGCCGAGCGCGTAATCGAGCTCGCCCTCAATTGCGACGACCATGCCGAGCTTGAGCGCCGATCGCGGCTGGTGTGCGACGCCATTGACGATGATGTTGGCCCGCGACTCGTCGTAATGGACACCACTGACCACGATGCTGCCGAAGTCCTCGATGACGCCAAAGGCGAAATAGAGCCCGGTTCCACCGGTGCGCACCGCGGCCCCCAGCGCGCCGGCGACGATCAGTGCGGACACCGAGAGAAGAATGGTAAGCCATAGCACCAGACGATCACGCCTGCGGGAGCGTTGGTGCGAAGTTCCGAAAGTGTCTGGGTTTTGCATGATGAATTCCGTGAAAGCTACTTGTGTTTTGCTCCCGTACGTTTTCCGGTGCGCTTCCTGGCATTCGTTGATCCTTCCGGCTTGGGGACGGATTCTTTGTAGAAATAGGCGCCAAAATTGATGCGTGTGTCGGCCACGCCGTCAAGCTTGTCGCGGGCCTCGAGCTCGACGGCGCGTTCCATGAGCTGTTGCATGACCAGCTTCCACAGGCTGCGCGCGATGCGTTCAAGTTCCTGCGCTGACGGGGTCGACAGTTCAGTCGCGGAAATGCTCTGCTCAAGCATGGGGGCTTTTGGCGCGCCCAGATTGTGCACGACCGCGGCAAGATGATCATGGCCGTTTTCGGCAAGGTACTGCACCTGATCATCGAAGCCCTGTTGGGGCACGAACGCATCGACCACCAGTTGCGCCCGCTCGCCGTCGGCCTGCACGATGCCCAATCTTATCATCTCGGCCAGTACGGCCGAGGGCCGCAATTCTGTGTCGATGGACCGCACCAGCGTCGCGAAACTGTCCACGGTATCGCCGCGGCGGGTACTGAGGGATTTGGGTTCACGCCGCGCCGACAGAAAACGCCGGTCGGTCAGCCAGCGGGTGACGACATCGGCCCCGGTCGACAGCGTCGGCGAAAGCATGAAGGCGTCGTAGCCATCCTCGCGAAAGCGTTTTACCTCCTTGCGATGCAGGCCGGTCATCAGTGAAATCTGCAAGTCGGTCGCCGGCCCGCCGAGGCAGGTGATCTCCTTTTCGGCCTCTTCGGTATAGACGGACTTGATGAGCTGGTTAAAAGTCTGCAGCACAATGCCGTGACGCATCATCAGGCGAATGATCGGCCGCAGGACATGGCGAATGGAGCGAATCAGCGCCGAACTGGTCGTCGCCCCCGCAGTTTGCTGTCGCCGGGCCGCCACGATTGCTTAGAGCGGCTTGTCGATGAGCACGGACACGCTGTCGGCACCGACGGCAATGGCTCCGCTGGTGCCCTCAACGTCGCCGGCCTGCACGCGCGCATCACCGCTTCGGGAAATGCGCGCGACGATGACGACGCGGCGGGCGGACGAGAGCGTGTGGTCTGGAGACATGGCGTCATTGTCGCTTAATTCAAAACGGATGGGCAGGTCCGCCGCGCGATAGCGTCGTGCCGCAAGCGGTGGCCCGGTCCTCGCCGCGCCCTCCGCCCGGGCGAAGACGAAGACGGTGCTGTCGGGCGGGAACCGGTCGCGCCAACCCGGTGGCAAGGCGACGACACCGCTGACACGTACGCCGGCAGCCGGGGTGGCCGGCAATGGCCGGGCCGCCATCCTGTTCAAGGTGCCGCGCAGTTCACGGGCCAGTGCCTCCTTGTCGTCCGAGATGGCGCGTGATGTGACGCTTGATATGGCGCTTGATGCCTCCGTGACCAGGGATGCGCCGGTGGCCGCGAGCGCGGATGTGCCGCCGGTCGCAAGCGGCCTAGCGCCGGCACCGGCCGCGGCCAGCGCGGCGGCCGGGTCGCGGCCATCGCGCAGGGCCCGCGCCTCGACCAGGGAGGTGGCAAGGTCACGGGCATAGTCTGAATCGGCGGGGGCGACCCTGGCCAGCTTTTCCCAGGAGCGCACCGCGGCGGCAAAGTCCTTCTTCTCGAATTGATGGGCGCCGGCAAGCCACAGCGCCTCCAGGTGGTCGGGATTCAGGGCGAGCGCGGCATTCGTGGCGTCGACGGCGATCGCGGTCCACTGCCGGCCGTGCGCCATCAATTCTGCGTTGGCGTACTCAACGAACAAATCGGCGTCCGTCGGCAGCATCGCCAGGGCCTTTGCATAGGCGCGTGCGGCCGCATCGAACCGCTGCAGTTCAAGCTGCGTTCGCGCGAGCAGTGCCCAGCCTTGCGCATCGCCGGGTTCGCGCTGGAGGCGTTCCTCCAGCCGGTTGACCAGCAGCGTGAGGTCTCCGCCGGGAAGAGTTGCCACCGGCGCGACGGCGGGGACTTGCCCGGCCTGGACCGCGGCCTGCCGGGATTGCCTGGCGAAAAGCCAGGTGGCGCCGCCCGACGCGGCGACAGTCAGCACCGCCAGGACAGCCAATGCCATCCGCGTGCGGCGCGCGCCGACTCGCCGCGCCAGCAAACTTATCGCATTGCCGGTCACCCGCCAGGTAAAGAAGGAGACCAGGATGATCGAAAGCACCAGCGGTACAAGGAACAGGATGGTCATGTCGCGCCTAGTAGAAGTCGTATCTCATGCCGAGGTTGTAGAACTGCCGCATGGTAACGTCGCTCTGCAGCGGGCCTTCGCTCTTGGTGCGCTCCGCGCCGACTTCGCCTTCCACGCTGAGGCGGTCAAACCAGCGATATGAAAGCCTGATCGACGGCGAGAAACGGTCCAGCACATTGTCGCGAATGTCGCTCTGGTGGTAGTACTTGAAGGTCGACTCGATCCGCCATTTCTCCTTGACGAGCAGGACATGGCTGATTTGATACGATTCGCCGTTGTAGGATTTGCCGCGAATAATGTTGGTGGTGGCGACGATGATGTCGTTGACGGTCATGAATCCGGTGCGAATCGCCTGCAGGCCGTAGACAAAGACCTTTCCGGTTCCCGGCTGCGCGATCTGCGAGCCGATTTCGCCGGTGCCGGACACCTCGGAATACTTGATGTCCCCGCCCAGTTGCCAGGCAGGACTGAGCTGATGTGTGATGCCGACCGAAAACAGCGTCGAGACCGGCGTGATGACCCGGGCCACATTGCGCAGTTCGTCGACGGTGATGCCGGAGTCGATGTTTTCCTGAATGGTGCGCAGCGGCAGCGCGTTCAGGCTGTTGGTGAGCTGCAGGATCGGCGAGCGCCGCCGGTCATAGAGCACGTTAAAGCTCGTGCCCTCGCGGAACTGCCAGTTGCCCTGTATCAGCGCGATGTTCAGCGACTTGCTGGTGGTGTCGTAGTCCAGCAGCGCAAAGCCGTTCTTCTGCGGGTCGAGATAGCGCAGTTCCGAACCGATGGCGCGACGGTCGCTCTTGCCGTCGACGCGCTGTTCGATCAGGAAAACGTTTCCGCTCCAGCGGTCGGCGAATGGGCCCAGGTCGAATCCCCCGCCGACAAACTGCTTGCGTGGCGACGGATAGAATTCCACCGGTGTTCCGGCCAGCAGGTTGAACTTGCTGTGGGCGTTGAAACCGTAGCGCAGCCACGCGCCATCGAACCTGCCGAGCACCCCGTATCCGGGCGAGCTCTGCCGGCCGATGCGTGAAAAGAAATCCGCGCTTTTGTTCAGCGATTCAAAATAGGCGTTGTTGACGCGGTTGTAGCTCTTCTGCGTGGACAGGAAGCTCGCTGAACTGGTGTCGCGAAACACCAGCCGGTGATCCCAGTTTCCGCCGCGCAGGCGGGCATTGAGATCGATGTTGGTGACCAGCGCGGACTGGTCGGTGCCGGTCAGCGAAATCTGGTCGAAATTCAGTCCCGGCTGCGGTGGTGCCAGTGTCGCGTCGTATTTGGTGGAACCACGATAGTAGTAGCTGGAAACACTGCCGAAGTACGAATACTCGGGTTTGACCGGCCCCGCCTTCGCGGCCGCGGCGCGATTGGCCGGCAAGGCGGATCCCAGGCCTGCCAGGCGCTGCTTGACCCGCGCCGCGCCGGGCGTGGCGGGATACAGCTTCAGATAGAGTTCGTATTCGGCACGGGCCTTGGCCAGCTCGCCGTTCAGTTCGCGTGCCTGGCCGATCAGCTCCTGTGCTTCCGTCGCTGCCTTTGTCGGCGGCAGGTTAAGCACGCGATTCAGCAGGTCAATGGCCGCAACGTGGCGGTTGTCCTTCAGCGCCTGCTTTGCCTGTGCCAGCGATTCCGTTGCCTGCGATTCGACGTCCGCGGGCGTGACCGGGGGAGGCGCGGCGGTAGAAGGCGCGGAGCCGGCGTCCGTCCGCGTGCCTGGCGAAGGAGCGGTTGATGTGGGCGCCACCTTGGCCGTCGCCGGCAGCTTGCCGTCCGCGGCCTTCTTTGGACCGGGAACGATGATCCGGATGCTGCGCGGATCGGCGCCGGGTCCGACGCTGTAGGTGGTGACCCGGCGGAAGTTTACCGTCACGTAGCCGCTGCGCTGATCGTAGGCGACTTCAAATGGCGGAACCTGTTTGTTGCCGGGGTGGCGGCGCAATTCGGACAGCAGCCGGCCATCGGCACTGACAGGATCCCCGGTGACCTGGAAGGCGATCTGCAGCAGCTTTCCGCCGCCGGCCGGCTGGTGCCGCAGATACTGCACCGTGGTGCCGAAGCGGATGACAATCTCCGTATCGCCATTGCGCGCGGCCACATCCACCTGCTCGAGAAGTTGTGCCTGCACCGCAGTGGAAGCGGCCGTCAGGAAAACAGACGCAGCCGCGAGCTTGAAACAGGCAAACAGGGAACGCAGGCCAGCCGGCCGCGAACGATGGGTGACACGCATCATTGGTAAATGCCTTGGTTTGGTAAAAGACAAGAGCTGAATCAGAAGCCGCCGCCGGTTGACCTGTGTTGTCCCGTGCGGGATTTCGAGATCGTCGTCAACGTGCTGTTCGTATAGGTGTGGCAGGCCCCCGAACAGTCTTTCAGTTCGGCGACGGTGTAGAGAATGGTCGGCGAATTGACTTTTTTGTGCGCGTCGGGCTTGAACTTGCTCGCGTGGCAGCCGGCGCAGTCCGGCTTGTAGGCGGCCGCCTTCCAGACGATGGTCTCGTTGTTGGTGGTGTGGCAATTCGCGCAGGTGACGCCGCTGTTGTGCGGCTTGTAGAAAGGCGTCACGTGGGAAAAGGTTGTCGCCGGCTTCCACGCGGTGGTGCGATGGCAGGCATCGCAGGCGCGGGTGGTGATGAAGTGCGTGGTGGTCTTTCCCGATGCGAAACTGCCGTTGTGACAGGTCGCGCAGGTACCGGCGGCGACCCCGGTGTGATTGAAGGGCGCGGGTCGCCAGGCTGTCTTGCTGTGGCACGCATCGCATTGCAGCGTGGTGACGTGGTTAGTCGGCTTGGCGACGGCCTGCACGCCGTTGTGACAGGTGGTGCAGGTGCCGGCCACCACGCCCTGGTGGCTGAACGAGGTCGGCTTCCAGGCGGCCGTGGTGTGGCATACGTCGCAAGCCTGCGTGGTCGTGATGTGAGTCGCTGTCTTGCCGGTCGCGGTGCTGCCGTTGTGGCAGGTGGTACAGCTGCCGGGGGTGACGCCGGTATGGCTGAATGAAGCGGGCTTCCAGGCGGTGGTGCGATGGCAGGCATCGCACGATAACGAGGTGACCACGTGGGTGCTGGTTTTGCCGGTCGCCAAGGTGCCGTTGTGGCAGGTCGCGCATGCGCCCGGGACGACGCCGGTATGGCTGAAGCTGGTCGGCGTCCACGCTGTTTTCGAATGGCAAATATCGCACTGCTGGGTGGTGGGAATGTGGACAGCCGGCTTGGCGACGGCTTGCACGCCGTTGTGGCAAGTGGTGCAGGAGCCGGCCGTCACGCCCTGGTGGGCGAAGCTGGTCGGCTTCCACGCCGTCCTGGTGTGGCAGACATCGCAAGCCTGCGTGGTCGAGATGTGCACGCTGGTCTTGCCGGTCGCAAACGTGCCGTTGTGGCAGGTTGCGCAACTGCCGGTTGCCACGCTGGTGTGGTTAAACGTCGATGGCTTCCAGGCTGTCGTGCGATGGCACGAGTCGCAGGCCAGTGTGGTCGGAATGTGATTGGCGGCTTTGCCGGTAGCCTTGCTGCCGTTGTGACAGGTGGCGCAACTGCCGGGCGTGACGCCGGTGTGGTCAAAGGTCGCGGGCTTCCAGGCCGTCGTGCGGTGACAGTTGTCGCAGGCAAGTGTGGTGGCGACGTGCGCGGCGTTCTTGCCGGTCGCGGCCGTGCCATTGTGGCAAGTGGCGCAGGTGCCGGGGGAGACGCCCGCATGGCTGAAGGTGGTGGGCTTCCAGGCGCTGGTGCGATGGCAGACATCGCAGGCCTGCGCGGTGGGAATATGCGACGCGTTCTTGCCCGTTGCGGTGGTGCCGTTGTGGCATGAACTGCAGGCGCCCGGCGTCACCCCGGTGTGATCAAATGTCGCGGGCTTCCAGGCGGTCAGGCGGTGACAGGAATCGCATGCCAAGGTGGTGCGGACATGACTAGCGTTCTTGCCGGTTGCCGCCGTGCCGTTGTGGCAGTTGGCGCAGGTGCCGGGTGTCACACCGGAGTGGCTGAAGGTCGCCGGTTTCCAGGCGGAGGTGCGGTGACAGGAATCACACGCTTGTGTGGTCGGCAGGTGACTGCTGTTCTTGCCGGTGGCGGTGCTGCCGTTATGGCAGGATGCACAGGAGCCTGGCGCCACGCCGGCATGGCTGAAGGTGGCCGGTTTCCATCCGGTGGTGCGGTGACAGCTGTCGCATGCCTGGGTCGTGGATATATGCGCCGAATTCTTGCCTGTCGCGTTCGTGCCGTTGTGACAGGTAGCGCAACTGCCGGGAGTCACACTGGCGTGACTGAAGGTGGAGGGTTTCCACGCGCTTGTGCGATGGCAGCTATCACAGGTCTGTGCCGTCGGGATGTGGGCGGCATTCTTGCCGGTGGCGCTGCTGCCGTTGTGGCATGTGGCGCAGGTGCCGGGACTGATACTGGTGTGGCTGAAAGACGCCGGTTTCCAGCCGGTGGCGCGATGGCAGGTGTCACACGACTGTGTCGTCGCCAGGTGCGTCGAATTCTTGCCGGTGGCGGTGCTGCCGTTATGGCAGGTGCCGCAGGATCCGGCGGTGACGTCGGCGTGATTGAAACTTGCCGGTTTCCACGCCGCCGTTCGATGGCAAGCGTCGCAGCTCTGATTGGTCACGATGTGGTTCGACGACTTGCCCTTGGTCATGGTGTTGTTGTGGCAGGTGCCGCAACTGCCGGGCTGCAAGCCGGAATGGGTAAATGCGGCCGGCGTCCACGCCTTGTTCTGGTGGCAGGTGTCGCATTGCTGGGTGGTGGGTATGTGGTTGGACGTTTTGGTGGAACTTGAAAACCGGCTGCCGGGCTGGTGGCACGTGTTGCAGTCCTTGGGCGTGCCCTGGAAGACGCCGCGCTGGTGGCAATTTTCGCAGCGCGCGGAGGAATGCGCCCCGGTCAGCGGGAAACCGGTGAGGCTGTGGTCGATCAGGCTATTGGTGCCGCTCTGGGCATTGGCCACGGCCGCGATCAACAGGGCGCCGGCCACCAGAATGCCCGCATTGAGCGCGCCGAACAGGAGCCGCCGTCCCGTGGCACGCAAGCCTGCGGCGCGCGCCGGCGGGGGGGCGGGGGAGGAGAACGACGTACTTGGCTGGTCGGTAGTCATGGCAGGTTTGCGGTGTCCACGTCATTGTGTGTAAAGAATTTACACAATCAGTGTCCTCCGGTTCCTGCGCGATTGCAATAGGTGTTTTGTCGTCAAACGGCGACAGGGACGCTACTTTGCGTCCGGCACCTTGAGCGCATTTCGGGTGATGCCGGGTTTCAGGTTTCGCCAGTTTTGCGTCGTGTGGCACTTTTCACATTGCAGGCCGAAACCGCCCGAGTGCGTGTCGTCTCCCGAGTGGCAGCCGAAGCAGGTGCGCGACACGGGCGGTATCGGCGCATCCGCGGTGGCGGCGGGCTTCTTGTGACAGCCGTTACACGCCAAACGGGCGTGTGCCCCGTCAAGGACATAGCGTGCCTGGCGGGTGTGGTCGAAGTCCCAGGTCTTCCAGCTGCGCGAGTTGTGGCACAGGTCGCACTTTCCGCCGAGCGTGCCTTTGTGCACGTCCTCCGGCTTGTGACAGCCGCCGCACACCATGGGCGCGTCCTTGAATTTGGGCGTCTTGTGGCACGCCTTGCATTCGATGCGGGTGTGGGCGCCTATGAGTTTGAAGCGGGATTTGTTGTGATCGTACGGCGCGCCGGCCCACTTCTTTTCGTCGTGGCATGTCTCACAATGCTCGCCCAATTGCCCCACGTGCGCGTCGTCGCCGCGATGACAGGCATTGCATTGCTGCGAGGGCGCCTTGCCGCCTTCCTTCACATACAGCTTGCCTTTGTGGCAGTCCTCACACTTGACCCGGGCGTGAGCGAACTTCAACGGATAGCGGGTGGACCGGGTGTGATCAAAGGTCGATGGCTTCCAGCCCTTGTCATCGTGGCAAGCGTCGCAGGACTTTCCAAAATTGCCGCGGTGACTGTCGTCGGCGCGATGACACTCCACGCAGACCACCGGCAGTTTTGCCTTGAGACCGTTCTTGTGACAGTTTCCGCACACCGTCGCCTTATGCTTGTTGTAGAGCGGAAACTTGGTATCGCGGTTGTGATCGAAACTGGTATTGGTCCAGCCGCTCTCCTTGTGGCAGGTCTCGCATTTGTCACCGAGCGTGCCCTTGTGGGAATCGTCCTTCATATGGCAGGACACGCATCGCGTCGGCAGCTTGTCCGTGTACAAGGGACCGCGATGGCACGTGTCACACTTCACGGCGGCATGCTTTCCCAGCAGCGGATAGCGGGTCTGGCGCGCATGGTTGAACTGGCTCTTCCAGTCCTCCGCGCCATGACACGCCTCGCATTTATCGCCGAAACGACCTTTGTGCGTATCGTCTTTGCGATGACAGGCCACGCAGGAGCGAGGCGTGTCCTTGTAGCGGTTGTTCGCATGGCAGGATTCACATTTGGCCGCGTCGTGCTTGCCGGAAAGCGCGAATTTGGTCTTGCTGTGATCGAACTTCACCTCCTTCCAGAGGTTCTCGTTGTGGCAGCTTTCGCACTTGTCGCCGAACGCGCCCTTGTGTTTGTCGTCCTTGCGGTGGCAGGCGGCGCATACCGCAGGGGCATCGCGAAACCGTTTTCCGGCGGCATGGCAGGCAGCACATTCGATCTTTTGATGTGCGCTGCGCAGCGCAAAGTCGGTGTTGGCGTGGTCAAAAGACTTCTCGTCGAATGCGGCGATGCGGGCGTCCCGGCCCTTGTGATCGCTATGACAGGATTTGCACTCCTTGTCCTGCGTCGATGGCGACGTGCCGTGGAAGCCGCGTTTGGCGGCCAGGTCGTCGCCCACCGGTTTGTGACAATCGAGGCAGAGCCGGTTCTGATCAGTCTTCTTGAAAGGGGTATGACACTTCTTGCACTCATTCTCGACCTTTGAATGACCGGCAATGACTTTGCCCGGCATGACCAGGGATTCGAGCGACTGGCTGTTCGCGGGCGCCCCGCACAGGCACGGCCAGGCGACAAGCAGCCCGGCCAGCCACCCGCGGGCGTTCCAGCGGGAGCGCAATCGTCCGGTAACCATTCGCCCGATCCAGCCGCTAATACATGTGTACGGCAATGACATGGTAGACGGCGCTCGCCGCCAGCAGGTACACAAACGGCAGGTGCAAGATGTGCCACCAGGCGAAGAGCCGTTTGTAGGTGTTGTACTGGGCGGCCCGCTTGACTGTCGACGTGTAGCGGGCAACGAGCGAGTCAAACTGCTGTCCCCGCCGGATGCGCTTTGGCGCGTCCCACTGCCGATCCAGGGCACGCTTGTCGAGGTGACCGGAAAGTGCCCGATGGCACAGGTGGCGAACCCGCCGCTCCCGCCATGGCAGACTGAGGAAGCGGATGGCCTCCCCGAACAGGCCGGGTTTCTGCTGTTTCGCGTGGTCGCGAAAGTTCATCAACATGGCAATCACATCCGGCGCCCAGTGCATATCGCGGTTGAAACTGAGTTTCTCGCTTTCTTCGTCACCTTCGAGCTTGTCCAGTTTAAGTTCGTGGCCGGACAGGCCGTCGTGAATGCGGACGTAGATGAAACGTCCGACAATGCCGCTGCCGGCCACCAGCAGCATGGAAATCATCGCTACCATCGCGTTCTGGGAGCCGATGCGAAACGTCGAGTGGAAGATGATCAGCAGCGGTCCCAGCACGCCGCACACCATGTGAAAAATGAACCACGGCTTGATCGGGCCGATTCGCTGCAGGAGCCGCATGCGCTTCTTCAGCGGATAGATCAGCAGTGCCAGCATGAGCAGGCCGCCGGCGAGGCCGAGGTTGTATCCAAAGGCGGACCCCGAGGTGTACCAGTCCTGCGTTCTGACCAGAAGCGCAATGGTGCCGAACAGGGCCGCGAGCGCAAACCAGGTGACCCAGGAACCGACATTCTCAATCAACGACTGTATCTTCAGGCTCCGAAGACCGGCAATCGGCCGCCACGTGTCAATAACCCCGGAACCGGCATTCTTCATCGACAACAATCCTTTCAAGCTGCAAACGCCGGCGCTTGGCCGGAATGTGTAAAATAATTACACAGTTGTAGTATGCTCACAATGTGTCATGTCAAATTAGTTCACCCCGACCGGCGCCGGCACGGCAATTCGAGGGGTGGGAACGGGGAGTTGCATGTCGTCTGAGTTTGCGCCGTACGTGGTCTATGCGCTGCCGGTGGCGCTGATTCTCTGGTGGTACCTGCATCGCCATGCGGCGCACTCGGCGCAAAGCGAAGCGGTGCGTAATGAATCGATTGCCGCCGGCCTCACCGAGCCGCCGTCCCTGCATCCGGTTGTCGATAGCGTGCTCTGCATTGGCTCCGGGGGCTGCGTGAAAGCCTGCCCGGAAGCGGCGCTGGGTATCGTCAACGGTAAGGCGGAACTGGTGAACCCGACTGTCTGCATCGGCCACGGCGCCTGCGCGCTGGCCTGTCCCATGACGGCAATCAAGCTGGTGTTCGGCACCGAGCGTCGGGGGATGGAGATTCCGGTGGTCAATCCGGATTTTCAGACCAACATACCGGGCCTGTTCATCGCCGGGGAGCTCGGCGGCATGGGCCTCATCCGAAAGGCTGCCGAACAGGGCAACCAGGCGATCGCTTCCATCGGCAGGCTGCTCAAGGCGAATCGGCCCGGCGACGTCGATTACGATGTGCTGATCATCGGCGCCGGTCCCGCGGGACTGGGCGCGTCGCTGGCGGCCAGTGCGGCGAAGCTGCGCTACCTGACGCTCGAACAGGAAACCTCACTGGGGGGATCTATCCTTCACTATCCGCGGGCAAAAATCGCCATGACCGCACCGTTGAAGTTGCCGCTGGTCGGCAAGGTCAAATTCACCGAGGTTTCGAAGGAGAAGTTACTCGAATTCTGGAACCAGGTCGTCACCACACACGGACTGATGCTGCGTTTTGGCGAGCGCATGACGGGCATCAAGCGCACAGCCAGTGGATTCGAGGTGACCACGCCGGCAGCCCGGTACCGCGCGGCAACGGTGTTGCTCGCCATCGGCCGCCGCGGGACACCGCGCAAGCTGGGTGTCGAAGGCGAGGACTTGTCGAAAGTTGTCTATCGCCTGATCGAGCCGGAGCAATATCGGCATCAGCACGTGCTGGTGGTGGGCGGGGGGGATAGCGCCGTTGAAGCCGGCCTGGCGCTGGCAGAGGTGCCGGATGTCACGGTGACGCTGTCGTATCGCGGCGATGCGTTCGGACGCATCAAGACCAAGAACCGAAAGCGACTCGAACAGGCGACGGCGGAGCGCTCGATGACGGTCATGCTTTCTTCACAGGTGAAGCGGCTGGGCGAAACCGAGGCGGTGCTGACCACATCGAAAGGCGAATCGGTGATCCCGAATCATGCGGCAATTGTGTGCGCCGGGGGTGAGTTGCCCACCAAATTGCTGCAGAGCCTGGGTGTAACGGTGGAATCGCATTTTGGTGAGGCGCGTGCGCCCGCGAAAGCGGCCGCGTGACCCTGCATGAAAATTCCGTCCGGACCCGGGCGAAATCCATTGACCGAGATGACGTGTCGCCATTCCTTTTTTGGAGAGAACGATGATGAAGACTGGAATTCGCCGAATTCTGTTGGGCCCGGTTGTGGCAGTGTTCTGTTTCATGTCGTCGGTTTCGGGGGCGGCGGACCCGCCGGCGGCGGAATGCCAGCAGCCGCGGTTCACCGGCAAGGCGCCGGATGAATACTATTCCCGGAAAAACCCGCTGAATGCCGGAAATACCGACCCGCGCGCCGGCGAGCGTATCTACGCCGGTGAACTGGAAGGTACCAACTGCGCCGTTTGCCATGGCCGCAAAGGTAACGGCAAGGGCGTGCTCGCCAAGGACTACGTGCCGCCCCCCAGAAATTTCCAGTGCTCCGGGACGGTGAACGGGATTCCAGACGGACAACTGTTCTGGATCATCCGGTTTGGATCTCCCAATACCGAAATGCCGGACCATCCCAAACTCACCGACGAGCAGATCTGGCAGCTGGTCCTGTACATTCGGCAATTGGCACGCTGATACCCGCATCCGCCGGCACGGCAGGGGACTGAATCGACCTGCCCTGGGCCGGGCGGCGGGCAACGCCGCGGCCGGCACTCGATCGACTAAGGCGCGCCCGACTTGCCGGAAACACGCTTCGCCAGTTCGCGCTTGCGCCGGTGCGGCTTATAGACTTCGCGCTGAAGCCATAGCAGCATGCGTTTGGCCTCGAAGTGCACGCTCTTCGTCAGTATCTTCTCCGCGCCCGAAGGCGAGAATCCATGCAGCCGGGTCCCGGGGATGAGGTCATATTCGTGGGCGTCATACAGGCTCTCCAGCATCAATGACGGCTTTTCGCCGATCACGCGCAGCAGGTCGGTATCCACGATCCAGAGCTCCGAACCGACTTCCAGCATGCGTATCTGGACGTTGGCGAACTGGTAGTAGATCCCCTGCCATTTGGCCAGGGGCTGGCGGCTGATGAAGGTGCCGATTTCCGCGACCCAGCCCATGACGGGTTTCGACAGCATGAATGAGCAGGGACAGAAGATCAGCAGGGCGAGGCCGGCCGCGGTCGGGTCATAGCCGAACTTCAGAAACGGCAGGGAGCAGAGCAGGAAGGTCAGCCCCAGCCGAAGCAGCGTCGAGATGATCAGGTCGCGGCGGGGATTTTCGTCCATGTCGGCTCCGGGGCTCAAACGAAAGGCATTTGATTTTTTTCACTTTTTTCGGCTATAATGGCGGGCTTGGGCTGTTGTTGATGTGAAGCGTATTTCGCTTGGCGCCGGCGGCTCATTGTAAATCCACACTCTCGCACCGTTAAGGTCTCCTCCGCGTCACTGCGCCGGGAGTCTTGTGAGAGGCGGCTAACCTTAACTTTTGGAGTTTTTCATGTCGGTAACCATGCGTCAAATGCTGGAGGCGGGCGTCCATTTCGGACATCAGACCCGTTTCTGGAACCCGAAGATGGCACCCTATATTTTCGGTGCCCGCAACAAAATTCACATTATCAACCTTGAGAAGTCGCTGCCGATGTACCAGGACGCGCTCAAGTTTGTACGGCAGCTGGCGTCGAACAAAGGTACCATTCTGTTCGTCGGCACCAAGCGCCAGGCCCGAGAAATCGTGATGGAAGAGGCGCAGCGCGCCGGGATGCCATATGTCGATTCCCGCTGGCTGGGCGGCATGCTCACCAATTACAAGACGGTCAAGGGCTCGATCAAGCGGCTGAAGGAGCTCGAGGCAATGGTCGCGGATGGCTCGCTCGAAAAGCTGTCGAAGAAAGAGGCGCTGATGTTTTCGCGCGAAATGGAAAAGTTGCAGCGCTCGATGGGTGGCATCAAGGACATGGGCGGTGTGCCCGACGCGATCTTTGTGATCGACGTCGGTTTCCACAAGATCGCCGTGACCGAAGCCCGCAAGCTGGGTGTGCCGATCATCGGTGTGGTCGATACCAACAACTCGCTGGATGGCGTGGATTACGTCATTCCGGGCAACGATGATTCGACCCGCGCAATTCGCCTATATGCACGCGGTGTGGCCGATGCGATTCTCGAAGGCCGGAGCCAGGTGATCCAGGAAATGGTGAAGCCGGGTGAAGAACTGGTCGAAGTCACCGAAGACGAAGCCAAATAAGTCTGAGAGCGGAAAAAAGGGGCTCCGGCCCCTTTTTTTTAGATTGCACAAGCGCAACACGAATAACCAATACCCAGTTTAAGGAACGATGATGGCGGAAATTACAGCAGGCATGGTCAAGGAATTGCGCGAAAAGACCGACGCGCCGATGATGGAATGCAAGAAAGCGCTGACCGAGGCGGCCGGCGACATGGAGCGGGCCGAGGAAATCTTGCGCGTCAAGCTGGGCAACAAGGCCAGCAAGGCGGCCAGCCGAATCGCTGCGGAAGGCGTCGTTGCGATTCACATTTCCGGCGATCACAAGCTCGGCGCAATTGTCGAAGTGAACTGCGAGACCGATTTCGTCGCGAAGAACGATGATTTTCTAGCCATGGCGGCCAAGCTGGCGGAACTGGTCGCGACGCAGAATCCGGCGGACGTGCCCGCATTGTCCGCACTTGCCATCAACGGTACCAGCGTGGAAGAAACCCGCAAGGCGCTGGTCGGCAAGATTGGCGAGAACCTGTCGATCCGCCGCTTCGTGCGCGTGCCGGCCAAGGGTGCCTTGAACAGCTACATTCACGGCGGTGCCAAGGTCGGCGTGCTGGTCGACATTACCGGCGGCGATGTGACGCTCGCGAAGGACGTATCGATGCACATTGCAGCATCCAAACCCGTCGCCTTGTCGAGCGCCGATGTGCCGGCGGAACTGGTTGAGAAAGAACGCGAAATCGCCCGCCTGAAGGCCGCTGAATCGGGCAAACCGGCGGAAATCGTTGCCAAGATGGTGGAAGGTTCCGCCGCCAAATTCATGAAGGAAGTGGCGTTGCTGAGCCAGCCGTTCGTGAAAGACGACAAGATGACCATCGACGCATTGCTTAAGTCCCGGAGTGCGGCGATCAATTCATTTACGCTTTACGTCGTGGGCGAAGGAATTGAAAAGAAGGTCACCGATTTCGCGGCGGAAGTCGCTGAAGCGGCGGCAGCTGCGGCGCGATAGACAAACCTGCGGGGAAGCGAGTCAATCGCTTCCCCGTTTTGTTTTTCCGGACGATTCCTGCCTGTTTGCGGACACAATCCAATCCCAGACTAGCGTGCGAAAAGGAGCCCTGATGACACCGAAGTACCAACGAATCCTCCTCAAGTTGTCCGGTGAAGCGCTCATGGGCGACGATGCGTTCGGCATCAATCGCCCGACGATCCAGCGCATTGCCGCTGAAATCAAGGACGTGGCGGACCTCGGTGTCGCCATCGGTATCGTGATCGGCGGCGGCAATATCTTCCGCGGTGTTTCCACCAGTGCCGCCGGCATGGACCGCGCTACCGCCGATTACATGGGCATGCTGGCGACGGTGATGAATTCGCTGGCGTTGCAGGATGCCCTGTCGAAAGCCGGCCTGGTGCCGCGCGTGCAGTCGGCCATCAACATCGAACCGGTGGTCGAGCCTTATGTCCGCCCCAAGGCAATGCAGTACCTGGAGGAGGGCAAGGTCGTGGTGTTTGCCGCCGGAACCGGCAATCCGTTTTTCACGACCGACACGGCGGCGGCACTCCGCGGGGCGGAAATCGGCGCCGAAATCGTCCTGAAGGCCACCAAGGTCGACGGCGTTTACACGGCCGACCCAAAGACAGACAAGACGGCAACGCGTTATCATCAGCTCACATTCGACGAGGCAATCGTCAAGAACCTGAAAATCATGGATGCCACGGCGCTGGCCTTGTGCCGTGACCAGAAATTGCCAATCAATGTATTCTCCATCTTCAAGCAGGGCGCGCTCAAGCGTGTCGTGATGGGCGAAGACGAAGGGACTTTGGTTCACGCGTGAGAATCTGTGGAGTGAGGAAATGAACGTCGCAGAGCTGAAAAAACAATCCGAACTGAGAATGGCGAAATCGCTGGAGACGTTGAAAAACGATCTCGGCAAGGTGCGTACCGGTCGCGCGCATGCGGGAATCCTCGATCACATCCAGGTGGACTATTACGGCGCCATGGTGCCGCTTCGGCAAGTCGCCAACGTGACGCTGTCGGACGCGCGCACGATATCCGTGCAGCCTTTTGAAAAGAAGCTGGGCCTGGTGATCGAGAAAGCGATCCGCGACTCCGACCTGGGACTGAATCCCAATTCTGCCGGTGACATTATCCGCGTACCGATGCCGCTGTTGACCGAGGAACGACGCAAGGAACTCACCAAGGTCGTCAAGACCGAAGGCGAACACGCAAAAGTGGCCGTCCGAAACATCCGCCGTGATGCCAACCATGCGCTCAAGGAGGCGCTCAAAGCGAAGGTCCTTCCCGAGGATGACGAAAAACGAGCGCAGGACGATGTACAGAAGCTGACCGACCGATTCATCGCCGAAGTCGACAAGGCGGTGGCGGAAAAGGAAAAGGACCTGATGTCGGTGTGAGGCCGTCGCGGCCAAGCCCGGATCCGGCACCCAGCATGCACGACAGTTCGACTCAGACCATCCCGCAAGTGGGCGATGTCCCGCGCCATATTGCCATCATCATGGACGGCAATGGACGCTGGGCGAAACAACGCTTCATGCCACGCGTTGCCGGCCACAAACGCGGCGTCGAATCGGTTCGCGAAACGGTGAAGGCGTGCGGCGAACTGGGGGTCAAGTACCTGACCTTGTTCGCGTTCTCGAGCGAAAACTGGCGGCGGCCAGCCGATGAGGTCTCCGTGCTGATGCAGTTGTTCATTCGCGCGCTGGAAAGCGAAGTTGCCAAGCTTCACGAAAACCGCATCCGCTTCAAGGTGGTTGGCGACTTGACGCCGTTCGATATGAGAATTCGCGATCTGATCGCATCGGGTGAAGCACTCACCCGTGACAATCAGGAACTGACGCTGACCATCGCCGCAAACTACGGGGGTCGCTGGGATATCCTGCAGGCCGCGAACAACGCGTTCCAGGCGAAGGCCCAGCAACTACACGGCCTGAAAGGCGGAAATTCCAAGGAGGGTGCAGCGGTGCCTGACTTGTCCGCTGGCGGGGGGGGCCGGCTTACCGAGGCTGAATTGGCCTCCCACCTGTCGATGCACTATGCGCCGGAACCGGATCTGTTCATTCGCACCGGCGGCGAAGAACGCATCAGCAATTTCCTCCTATGGCAGCTTGCCTATGCCGAATTCCATTTCACAAAAGAATTGTGGCCGGATTTCGGCAAGGCGGGCCTGATGAAAGCCATCGAATCGTACCGCACGCGCGAGCGCCGTTTTGGCCGCACCAGTGAGCAGTTGGCGCCGTCAGGTACGCCGACTGCCGCTGACGCGGCCTGATCCGCCGGCGGTCCGCACGTGCTGAAGACCCGCATCATCACCGCCCTGGTGGCTCTCGCGATCGTTTTGGTCGCCTTGTTTGCATTGCCGGATTGGGCATGGGGGATATTCACGCTGGTCGTCGTGCTGGCCGCATTGTGGGAGTGGAGCCGCTTCTGTTCGATGGCACCTGCGTCAAACGCCGTCTATCTGATTTGCACACTGTTGTTTTCGGGCCTGATACTTTTCAGTTATGTGCAGGGTGGAACGATCGGGATTTCCTTCAGTTCGCTCCAGCTTGGTGCGTTTGCGCTCGCCGCCATATTCTGGTTGTGCCTCGTGCCGCTGTGGCTGGTCAGGTCGTGGCGTCCGACATCGTCTGTCTTGCGCGCCATGGCGGGATGGCTGGTCATTTTTCCGACCTGGCTGGCGTTCCTGCTGTTGCATGACATCAGTCCCTGGCTATTGTTGTCCTTCGCGGCAATCGTTTGGGTGGCGGACATTTCCGCCTATTTTGTGGGGCGCCGGTTCGGGCGGAACAAACTGGCCCCCGCGATCAGCCCCGGCAAGACGGTGGAAGGCGCGGTGGGCGGTGTTGGCGGCGTCATACTGTTTTTCTTCGCATGGCGATTTGTGATCGCCAATTCTCCCGTCCAGCGCAACGCGTGGGTTCTTGACCTGCAATCGAACACGTCGATATTGTTCGCGCTGTTTGTGGTGCTCGCGGTCATGGCGGTGCTGGGTGATCTGTTTGAGTCATGGATGAAACGCGGCGCCGGACTGAAGGATTCCAGCAACCTGCTACCGGGACATGGCGGCATACTCGATCGAATCGATGCCCTGACATCCACCCTGCCGCTGGCCGGGCTCTACGTGTTGCTGATGCCGCGCGCCTGAATGACCATACGATGAAGAACGTCACCATACTCGGTTCAACCGGCTCCATCGGCGTCAACACACTGGATGTGATCGGCCGCCACCCGGACCGGTTCAAGGTGTTCGCGCTGTCGGCCGCCTCGCGAATGCAAGAACTTGCCGGCCAGTGCCGGCAGTTTCAGCCGCGATTTGCCGCTGTTCCCGATCCGGGTAACGCGGCGGAGCTCGCCGAACGCCTGTCCGCACTGAGAGTCTCCACCGAGGTGGTATCCGGAGAAGGTGCATTGCCGATGATCGCGTCGCACGCCGATACCCAGGTGGTCATGGCCGCCATTGTTGGCGCGGCGGGATTGCCCTCATCGCTCGCGGCCGCCAGGGCCGGGAAAGTCGTTCTGCTGGCCAACAAGGAAGCGCTGGTGATGGCGGGCCGAATCTTTATGGACGCCGTGCACGAGCATCACGCCACATTGTTGCCGATCGACAGCGAGCACAATGCAATATTTCAGTCGCTGCCAAAGGACTTCAAGTCTGGGTTGTCCCGGGTCGGCGTCCGCAAAGTCATCCTGACCGCGTCGGGCGGCCCGTTCCGCACCCGGTCCCTTGCAGATCTGGCTGGCGTCACGCCCGATCAGGCGTGTGCCCACCCCAATTGGGTGATGGGCCGGAAGATCTCGGTGGATTCGGCGACCATGATGAACAAGGGGCTGGAAGTCATCGAGGCGCACTGGCTGTTCGATGCCACGGCTGAGCAGATTGAAGTGGTGATTCATCCCCAGAGCATCGTCCATTCAATGGTCGAGTATCTTGATGGCTCGGTGCTCGCGCAAATGGGCAACCCCGACATGCGCACGCCGATCGCCTACGCGCTCGGCTATCCCGATCGGATCGCCGCCGGGGTCTCCCCGCTTGACCTGGCCGCGGCGGGCAAACTGGAATTCGAAACGCTGGATGTCGCGCGCTTTCCATGTGTGCGCCTGGCCTATGAGGCGCTGCGCCGTGGCGGCACCGCGCCTGCCGTGCTCAACGCGGCAAACGAGCAAGCAGTCGATGCCTTCCTCAACGGCCAGCTTGCGTTTCTGGACATTCCGCGTGTGATCGATGCCGTGCTGTCTTCCGTCGCCATCACGGCAGCGGATGCGCTCGATGACATCCTGCTTGCCGATGCGGTTGCTCGCCGGTCCGCGAGCGAACGTATTGGCCAATTGCGACTCCTAGACAAGACCGCGCAGCCAACCTCGATGGCTGGCTAGGCTGCGCCGCATAAACTGGATCGCTCGTGACCTTCGCCATTACCATCCTTGCATTCGTCGTCGCCATCGGCATCCTCGTCACCATTCACGAGTTGGGACATTTTTGGGTGGCGCGCTGGTGCGACGTCAAGATTCTGCGTTTTTCGATTGGTTTCGGCCGGCCGTTGTGGCTTCGCCGGCGCGGGCCTGACCAGACCGAATGGGTGATCGCCGCGCTGCCGCTGGGCGGCTATGTAAAGATGGCCGACGAGCGCGATGAGAAAGTCGAGGTCAAGGACTTCCCCCGGGCATTCAACAACAAGCCGGTCTGGCAGCGCATCTTGATTGTGATGGCCGGGCCGGCAGCCAACTTTCTGCTTGCTGCCTGCTTGTACTGGGCATTGTTTATCAGCGGAATTCCCGGCACCAGGCCCTACGTTGCGGCCCCGGCCGCGAATTCAGCCGCCGCGCGCGCCGGTTTCAGCGAGTTTGAGCTGATCACCCGCGTGGGCGACCGCGCGACCCAGACATGGGGTGACGCGCGGTTGGCCCTCCTGGAAGAGGCGGTCAATCGAGGAATTGTCGACATTGAAGTCGCCGATGCGACCGGGCAGAAATATGCCCGGCGCCTCAGCATGGAATCGGTCACCACGGAGGACCTAGACCGGGACTTCCTGGCGAAAATCGGTCTGCTGCCCTATCGTTTGAAGGTGACCCCGGTTCTGGGAGACATAATCGCCGGCGATGCCGCGTCCCGTGCCGGACTTCGGAGCGGCGATCGCGTGATCGCGGTGGGCGGCAAACCGGTCGAGCGCTGGGAATCCTTTGTCGAAGCCATTGTTGCCCGCCCCGAGCAGGCGGTCGAGGTCGAGATCGTGCGCGGTGTACAAACGCTTGTTGTCCGCGTCACGCCGGATCGCGTGAGCGAAGGTGGCCGGACCATTGGCCGGATCGGCGTCAAGCCGCGCATCGATCCGGCGGACATCGCCCGCCTGCAGATCCTGGTGCGCCATGGTCCGTTGGAGGCGGTCGGCCTCGCGGTCAGGAAAGTCTGGGACATGTCGGCGTTCAGCCTGAAAATGATGGGCCGCATGCTGGTTGGCGATGTTTCGTGGAAAAATCTGTCCGGCCCCATCACCATCGCCGACTATGCAGGCCAGTCCGCCATGCTCGGCTGGATGCCGTATGTGAACTTTTTGGCACTCATCAGTATCTCTCTGGGAGTGCTGAACCTGCTGCCTGTGCCCGTCTTGGACGGGGGGCAGTTGATGTATTATATGGCCGAGATTCTCAAGGGCAGCCCCATTTCGGACCGGACCATGCAAATCGGCCAGCAGGTCGGCTTGGCCTTGCTGCTAGGCTTGACCGCCTTCGCCTTCTACAACGACATTCACCGTCTCCTCACCGGTTAGATCCCTGATGCCCTCCCCCAATAAAACCATCAAAAAAGCACCAAGAATTTCCCCATTGCTGTCGGCACTCATCGCCACCTTCATTACCGCCGTGTATTCGGCGGCAGCGCTTGCCATTCAACCATTCACGATTCGCGATATTCGTGTCGAAGGCGTGCAGCGCACCGAAGCAGGGACCGTTTTCAGCTATTTACCCGTCAAGGTCGGCGAGCAGATGGACGATGACAAGGCGGCCGCGGCCCTCAAGGCGTTGTACGCGACCGGCTTTTATACTGACGTGCGCCTGGAAGTCGAGAATGATGTGCTCGTGGTCTTCGTGGTCGAACGTCCCGCCATCTCGCAGATCGAGATCAACGGCGCCAAAGAGTTCACCAAGGACAACCTCAAGGACGGCCTGAAACAGGTGGGCATCTCGGAGGCAAAGATATTCGACCGTTCCGTCCTCGACCGGGCCGAAAAGGAAATCAAGCGTCAATACACCAGCCGCGGTTTTTATTCGGCGAAAGTGACGACGACGGCAACACCGCTGGAGCGCAATCGCGTGTCGCTGGCCTTCAATATTGAAGAGGGCGAAGTCTCGAAGATCATCGATATCAACATCATCGGCGCGAGCGCATTTTCCGAGAGCACGCTGCTGAAGGAATTCGAACTGTCGACCGGTGGCTGGTTCTCATGGTTCACCAAGGAGGACCAGTACTCGAAGCAGAAACTCTCCGGCGACCTGGAGAAACTGCGGTCCTTCTACCTGAACCGGGGCTTCCTGGAATTCAACATCGATTCCACGCAGGTATCCATCACGCCGGACAAGGAAAAAATCTATATCACCCTCACCATCACCGAAGGCCCGATATACAAACTCGGCGAGATCAAGTTTTCCGGCGACCTGAAGATACCCGAGGCGGAAATGCGCGCCTTGCTGCTGTTCAAGCCGGGTGAGACATTTTCGCGCCAGAAAATCGTCGATTCGGTCAAGGCCATCAGCGATCGCCTGGGCAATGACGGTTACTCATTCGCCAACATCAATCCGGTGCCCGATCCGGACAAGGGCAAGCAGGTGGCCTCGTTCACCATGTTTGTGGACCCGGGCCGGCGTGTCTACGTGCGCCGCATCAACGTGCAGGGCAATTCACGCACCCGCGATGAAGTCGTGAGGCGCGAACTCCGGCAACTTGAAGCGAGCTGGTATTCAGTCGACAAGATCAATCGTTCCAAGGAACGCCTCGAACGCACCGGCTTCTTTGAAGATATCAATGTGGAATCCCCGACCGTCCCCGGGACCGGCGACCAGGTGGACCTGAATGTCACGGTCAAAGAGCGCAATACCGGTAGCCTCCAGTTTGGCGTCGGCTATTCCAGCGCGGACAAGCTCACGATTTCCGCATCCGTGTCGCAAGCGAATATTTTCGGCAGCGGCAATCAATTGTCGTTTCGCGTCAACAACGGCACGGTCAGCAAAGTCTACGAAGTCTCCTATCTGAATCCGTACTGGACGGCGGATGGCATTTCCCGCGGATTCGACGTCTTTCGCCGCGATCTCAATACGGCCTCACTGACGACCGGCGAGTATAAGTCCAAGTCGACCGGCGTCGGCGTGCGTTTCGGCGTTCCCGTGACCGAATACGACTCGATCAATTTCGGGATGGGCTACGAACGCAATGACCTGACGCTGGATGCGTTCAGTCCGCCACGCTACCTGGATTATGTGAACACGTTTGGCTCGCGCAGCAACACCATTCGTGGCTCACTGGGCTTCGGCCGCGATACCCGTGACAGCATCTACTTTCCGTCGCGGGGCTACCTGCTGGAAGCCGGCGCCGAGATCGGCTTGCCCGGCGGTGATATCAAGTTCTATCGCCTGCAGACGCACGCGCAATGGCTGCGGCCGATCTGGGGGCCGATCGTGCTTGGCGTGAATGCTGAATTCGGCCTCGCCAATGGCTACGCCGGCAAACCGCTGCCGTTTTTCAAGAATTTCTATGCGGGTGGCGTCGACTCGGTGCGGGGGTTCGAGCAAAGCTCGCTGGGCCCCCGGGACACCAACGGCGATTTCATTGGCGGCAACCGGCGTATAGTCGGCAACATGGAATTGCTGTTTCCGATGCCCGGCGTGAAGTCCGACAAGTCTGTTCGCCTGTCAACGTTTATCGACATCGGCAACGTTTTCGGTCCGAACGACAAACTCCACTTCAGCGACCTGCGCAGCTCGGTGGGCTTTGCGGTGAGCTGGTTCTCGCCGGTGGGACCACTGAAGTTCAGTCTGGCAAAACCGCTGAAACAGAAGCCCGAAGACAAAGTCGAACGATTCCAGTTCCTGCTGGGGCGCGTATTCTGAGCCCGGGGTGTGAAAGGCCACGTTATGAATAAACATGCATGGTTGTTCTCGTCACTGTTGCTGATGTTGCCGGTCGGCAGCTACTCGGCTGAACTGAAGATCGGTTTCGTCAACCAGGAGCGGATCCTGCGCGAATCATCGCCGGCAAAACGCGCGCAAGACAAGCTCGACAAGGAGTTCGCACCGCGCCGCGCCGAACTGGATCGCATGGAAAAACAGGGCCGGGAACTGGAGGCCACGCTGCAAAAGGAGTCGGTCACCCTGCCGGAGGCCGACCGTGTCGCCAAGGAGCGCCAGCTTGCGCAACTGGCCCGCGATGTGCAGCGGATGCAGCGCGAATTTCGCGAGGACGTCAATTTGCGTCGCAATGAAGAACTGGCATCCCTGCAGGAGCGCGCCAACAAGGTGATCAGCAGCATCGCCGAAAGGGACAAGTTCGACCTGATCTTCCAGGAAGCCGTCTACGCCAGTACGAAGATCGACATCACCGACAAGGTCATCAAGGCGCTTGCCGACAAGTAGTAATTGCCGCGCACCGGTGATGACCCGGCCCGTTAGTGCCTGCCTGCTACCGCTTTCCATCGATGTGGCCTGAACATTAATCGCGGCAATATCAATACCCGGCTGCGGCATGCGAAAATGCCGCCATGTATCTGCGCGATCTCCAGGCAAGACTGGGTGGTGAAATCGTCGGCGAGGTAAAACAACCACTCGCCGGCGTGGGCACCATTGGGTCGGCAGTTGCAACAGAAATAACCTTTCTGGCCAATCCCCGATACCGGTCGCAACTGGCGGAAACGCGCGCCGGCGCGGTGATTGTCGGCATTGCCGACCGCGACGCGACATCGTTGCCGCGCTTGGTCGTGGCCAATCCGTACGCCTGCTTCGCCCGCGTGGCACAACTTTTCAATCCGCCCCCCGCCTACCCGGGCGGCATACATCCGACCGCGATCATCGGTGCCGGCACGCGCATTGCCGAAAGTGCTTCGATCGCCGAATACGTCTCGATTGGCCGGGGAGCCGAGATCGGTGAGGGCGTGAGAATCGGTCCCGGTTGCGTCCTGGGCGACGGCGTCTCGGTCGGTGCCCGGACCACGTTTGCCGCGCGCGTCACGGTCTACGCCGACTGCCGCATTGGCGCCCGGTGCATTGCGCATGCCGGCGTTGTGATCGGCGCCGACGGCTTCGGTTTTGCGCCGGACTTTTCCGGCGTGGAGGGCAGCTGGGTGAAGATTCCGCAAAGCGGGCGCGTCATCATCGGTGACGATTGCGAAGTCGGCGCCAATACCACCATCGACCGCGGCGCGATCGAGGACACAGTCATCGGCAATGACGTCAAGCTCGATAATCAGATCCAGGTCGGACACAATTGCGTGATCGGCGATCACACGATCATTGCCGGCTGCGTGGGAATTGCCGGCAGCAGCCGAATCGGCAGCCGTGTCATGATTGGCGGGGCAGCGGGTATTCTCGGCCACCTGGAAATCTGCGACGGCGCGATTGTGTCGGCGATGACCCTGGTGACAAAATCCATTACCGAGCCGGGGACCTACACCTCGTCGATGCCGCTGATGAAACACGAAGATTGGCTGCGCAACGCCGTGCATTTGCGCCGCCTGGATGCGATGGCTGACACGATCAAGACAAAGGGAGGCTCGAAATGAGCGCTGAAGTGACCACCGCGGGATCGACTGGCATTGCGATCATGGAGATTGGAGAAATCAGGAAATTTCTGGCCCATCGCTATCCTTTCCTGCTGGTCGACCGCGTCCTGGAGCTTGAGCCGCTGAAGCGTATCAAGGCGCTCAAGAATGTCACCATCAACGAGCCGTTTTTCCAGGGACACTTTCCGCACTACGCGGTGATGCCCGGGGTGCTGATCATCGAGGCGCTTGCCCAGGCCTCGGGCCTGCTCTCGCTAAAATCCACCGGGCAGCAGGCCGATGACAATACCGTGTTCTATTTTGTCGGTATCGACGACGCCCGTTTCAAGCGGCCCGTGGTGCCGGGGGATGCACTGATCCTGGAATCCGCGTTTCTTCTCGAAAAGCGCGGCCTGGTGAAATACAGCGTCAAGGCAAGCGTCGGCGGCCAACTGGCGTGCGAGGCAACGCTGCTCTGCACCCAGCGAACCTTGGCCGCGCCGCAATGACCAACTGACGGCGCGCACCTGTCCATGACCATTCATCCCACCGCCATCATCGATGCGCGCGCCCGGCTGGGCGCAAACGTCTCGGTCGGGGCCTATACAGTCATCGACGGCGACGTGGAAATCGGCGAGGGCACGCAGATCGGGCATCACAACGTGATTACCGGCCATACCCGCATCGGCCGCGACAACCGCATTTTTCACTTTGTCTCTCTGGGTGAAGCCAATCAGGACAAGAAATACCAGGGTGAGCCGACGCGCCTGGAGATCGGCGATCGCAACACCATTCGCGAATACTGCAGCCTCAATCGCGGAACCGTGCAGGATCGGGGCGTGACCACCCTTGGCGACGACAACTGGCTGATGGCGTATGTGCATGTGGCGCACGATTGCCTGGTCGGTAGCAAGACGACCATCGCCAATTGCTCACAGCTCGCCGGTCACGTGCATGTCGGTGACTGGGCGACTCTCGGCGGCTTTACCGGTGTACACCAGTTCGTCAAGATCGGCGCTCATGTCATGTGCGGGGTGTCGAGCGTGGTGCTGATGGACATCCCGCCCTACATGACGGTTGGCGGGAATCCGCTGTCGGCCGTCGGCATCAATGCCGAGGGCCTGAAGCGACGCGGCTTTTCGGCCGAACAGATTGCTACCATCAAGCGTGCCTACAAGACGCTTTACCGATCCGGCCTCACATTCGCGGAAGCCAGGAAGCAGCTGGGGACGGAAGCGAAATCCGCACCGGAGCTGGATCTTCTGGCCGCGTTCCTCGACGCGTCCACCCGCGGCATAGTGCGCTGATGAAAGTGGGCATTGTCGCCGGCGAGGCCTCGGGTGATCTGCTGGGCAGCCTGTTGATCAACGCGCTCAACGTTGAATTTCCCGGCCTCGAGTTCGTCGGCATTGCCGGCCCGAGGATGCAGGCGGCCGGCGCGACTTCCTGGTATTCGATGGAGAAGCTGGCGGTCCGCGGCTACGTGGAAGTCCTGAAGAGCTTCCGCGAAATTCTCTCCATCCGGCGCGGCCTGCGTGATCGCATGCTCAGCGAGCGGCCGGCGTTGTTCATCGGCATCGATGCGCCGGATTTCAATCTGGGGTTGGAAAAGACCCTCAAGCGCGCGGGCATTCCCACCGTTCATTACGTCAGTCCGTCGATCTGGGCGTGGCGTGGCGAGCGTATCCACAAAATCAAGGAATCCGTCGATCACATGCTGACGGTGTTCCCGTTCGAGCCGGCGATTTATCGCGATGCCGGCATCCCGGCGACGTTTGTCGGGCATCCGACGGCCGATGTCATCCCGCAGGCACCGCAACGCGATAATGCGCGTGTCCAGCTGCGCATCAAGCCGAATGAACTGATCATTTCACTGTTGCCGGGCAGCCGCCAGAGCGAGCTTGATTATCATGCCGAACTGTTCATCGACACCGCGAAGGCGCTGCACCGGGACTTTCCCGCCGCCCGCTTTCTGGTGCCCCTGACAACGCGCGAGACCCGCGAGATGTTCGATCAGGCACGCTGGAAGCTCGGCGCGCAGGACCTGCCGATACAGATCCTGTTCGGCCATGCCAGTCTCGCCCTGGCGGCGGCGGATGTGGCGCTGGTGGCCAGCGGGACCGCGACCCTGGAAGCCGCGTTGCTGGGTTGTCCGCACGTGATCGCCTATCGGCTGTCGCCGACCACATACCGCCTGATGAAGAAGAAGGCCTATCTGCCCTACGTGGGCCTGCCCAATATCCTGGCGGGCGAATGGCTGGTTCCGGAATTATTGCAGGATGACGCGACTGCGGAGAACCTGGCGCGGGCGCTGGGCAACTGGCTTCGGCATCCCGATGCGGCGGCAACGCTGAGAGAGCGGTTCGCGGAGATTCACGCCCGGCTTGCGGTGAACAACGGCGAGCGCGTGCGCGAGGCATTGCGGCCTTTCCTGGCCACGCAACCCGCGGCAGCCGTGGCGGCGTGACGCAATGAAGCCGAGCGTGATTGGGAGCCGCTGTGGCGTCGATGAAGCCGGCCGTGGCCCGTTGGCCGGAGAGGTGTTCGCGGCGGCGGTCATTCTCGATCCGTGCCGGCCCATCGCCGGACTGGCCGACTCCAAGATGCTTTCGGCGAAGCGGCGCGAGTATCTCGGCAACGAAATCCGCCAGCATGCGCTGGCGTTTTGCATCAGCCGCGCGTCGGTTGCGGAAATCGATGCACTCAACATTCTTCAGGCGACCCTGCTGGCCATGAAACGCGCCGTCGAGGGATTGTCGCGGGTGCCCGATGAAGTCCTGGTCGATGGCCTGCATGTCCCCAGGATCAGCATTGCCAGCCGGGCGATTGTCGAGGGCGACCGGCACATTGCGGAGATCTCGGCAGCGTCCATTCTCGCCAAGACCGCACGCGATCATGAAATGTGCATATGGGACGCCCGCTATCCGCTGTATGGTTTTGCGCAGCACAAGGGCTATGGCACGCGCGCGCACCTGGAAGCCTTGAACCGTGAAGGGCCCTGCGAAATTCATCGCTTGAGCTTTGCGCCGGTGCGGGCGGCGCGCTGCCAGTTGCGGTTGTTTGCGGGCTGAGGCACCGATGAACGCCCCCGACAAAACTCCAGCATTGGTGCGGTCCGCAGGCCGAAATGGCCTGCTAAGGAGCGCCGGTGCTGGAGTTTATCGACCTGTGCGGCTGCCGGCCGGGGTTCCATGAAAAGCATCCGCTCGCGCGATAACGCGTTCGTCAAGCAACTGGTCGCCTTGGCGCATTCATCCCGGGAGCGGCGCAAGGCTGGATTGACCGTGCTTGACGGCATCCATTTGGTGCGCGCCCATATCGACGCCCTGGGTCCCCCGCACGCGGTGGCGGTAGCGGAATCTATGCTGGCCCATGACGAAGTGGCCGGCGTGCTCGCCGGCTGCCGGCCGGAAACCATCAATGTACTCGCCGACAAGTTGATGGCCGCGGCATCGAGCCTGGATTCGCCGGCATTCATGATGGCCATGGTCGGCACCCCGGAACCTCGCGCCATATCGCCGGCTGCGACGGTGCTGGTGCTGGAGGATGTGCAAGACCCTGGCAACGTTGGCTCGATGCTGCGCAGCGCGGCGGCGGCCGGCATCACCGAGGTCCTGCTTTCGAAGTCCACAGCCTTTGCGTGGTCGCCCAAGGTGCTGAGGGCGGCGCAAGGCGCCCACTTTCTGCTGAACATCGTCGAAGGAGCGGACGTCGCTGACTTTGTGCGCCACTATCGCGGACTGTCGCTCGCGCTGGTTCCGGGTGGTGCGGGGGTGGCGAGATTGTATGACGTCGACATGAGGGGGCCGACGGCGATATTGATCGGCAATGAAGGCAACGGTCTGTCACCGGCGCTCATCGCCGGCGCGACGCAGCGCGCGACGATTCCAATGCCGGGCAGGATTGAATCGCTCAATGCCGCCGCGGCCGGCGCAATTTGCCTGTTTGAACTCTCGCGACAGCGCGCGCAGGGACGCTAGAAGATTTGTCGCCTTTTCCAGGAGGGCACGTGAAAACACCCGAGACATCCGCGGCCGTCACGCGCAATTACCGGTATTACGAATTCGTGATGGTCGCATTCGTGACCATCCTCATTTGTTCCAATCTCATCGGCCCGGCGAAGATTGCCCAGGTCGACGCCCCGATGCTGGGGACCCTGACCTTTGGCGCGGGGGTGCTGTTCTTCCCGATCTCGTATGTGTTCGGCGATATTCTCACCGAAGTCTACGGCTATGCGCGCTCCCGGCGGGTCATCTGGGCGGGTTTCGCCGGGCTTGCCTTCGCGTCTTTCATGGCCTATGTGGTGGTGGCATTGCCGCCGGCGCCGTTCTGGCAAAACCAGGGCGCCTATGAAACGGCATTCGGCTCGACCTGGCGAATTGCGCTCGCATCGCTGATCGCGTTTTCGTGCGGCGAATTCGTCAATTCATTCGTGTTGGCAAAGATGAAAATCATGACCGGCGGAAAATGGTTGTGGTCGCGCACCATCGGCTCCACCATTTTCGGCGAGGGCGTGGATTCATTGCTGTTCTATCCCTTGGCGTTTTATGGGACCGGCATCATTCCCGATGACAAACTACCCATGGTGATGCTCGCCCAGTTCGTCACCAAGGTCGGCGTGGAAGTGGCCTTCACGCCGGTGACCTACAAGATCGTCGGCTGGCTGAAGCGCGCCGAAGACGAGGACTACTACGACCGCCACACCGATTTCACGCCGTTCTCCCTGAAGGCGTGATGCCGGCGCCTGCGTGATCCCGGCGCAAACAGGAATACTTGATCAGAGTTTTCCGAGCGGCGCCGCGCAATTCCAGCACAGATCGAATTCGCCGGGGCTCTGTTCACCGCACGCCGGGCAATGTCGGGTCGTCGTCAAGGCGGGCCGGTTCTCATAGTCGGCGATCACGGCGCGCGCGTGTTGTTCCTGGTGTTCCTGGGCAATCCATATTTGCGGGTAGGCCGCTCCCAGCGCGAGTTCGCCCATTGCGGCCATGGCGTGTTCATTGAATATATGGACGGCCACGCCGGCGCGGGCCAGCAGATCACGGAC